>JAAUTE010000104.1 GCA_012031815.1 Chloroflexaceae bacterium | reverse complement strand
TAGACTATGAAGATACCCGGTATAACTATGGGGAAGAAAGATTCATCGCGATCGGCGAGTCTCAGGGCCGAGTTTTAGCAGTTACCTATACCTGGCGGGGTGACACTATCCGAATAATCAGTGCGAGAAAGGCTACTAAAAATGAAACAAGAGAATATTATTCGTCTTACCAGTGAACAGCTCCAAAATATGCAGGGCAAAACCGATTGGGCAAGGGTTGATGCCATGACCGATGAAGAAATCGAACAGAACGCCCTAGACGATCCCGACAATCTTCCCCTTTCGGAGGAAATGTTAAAAAAATTACGCCCAGTCAATCCTCAAGAACGCTTGCTCAGACGGCAGCAGCAATTATCCAACCATTCTCCTGACTAACTCAAGGCAGTTGATTTGCGATCGCCAACCATTGTCTAATTGAGCCAGCCAATGCTAGATTAATCAATGCAAAACGGGCGGTTCTTTATAAAAATGTGAAATATGAATGGGATGAGCAGAAACGGCAATCTAATCTACGCAAACACCAACTGGATTTTACGGTTGCCAGTCAAATTTTTGAAGGCCCCATAGTAGAACGTCAAGATCTTCGCTATAACTATGGAGAGGATAGGTTTATCGCAGTAGGTATGGCAGCAGGAATGATGATAACGGTTGTTTATACTTGGCGAGGCGAAAAAAGAAGATTAATTAGTGCAAGACCAGCAACTAAAAATGAAAGAAAAATATATCGTGAGTTATACTTCTGAGCAGCTCCACCAGATGGAAGATCTATCAAACTGGGAGTATCTTAATTCACTGACCGACGAAGAAATCGAACAGAACGCCCTAAATGATCCCGACAATCTTCCCGTTTCTGAGGACATGCTCCCAGGATTTCGCCCCGTCAATCCTCAAGAACAGCAGCTCAGACGACAGCAGCAATTATCCAACCATCCTCTTGACTAACTCAAGGCAGTTGATCTGCCACCCAATCAACGCGCCCTCTAGCCGCCAATTTGCGACATGGTGCGGCGGTAGGTTCGATCTCCCGTACCCGAATCCCGCAGCTTAAAGTTAATTTCGGATTTAATCCCCATCAGTTCCCCCACGCGATCGCGAATTGCCCCCCAGCTCGACCCCTTCCCTTAGCAACGATTTCAGGTCAATCTGTCCCGTCTCATTCAGCAAACAGGGCCGCAGCCAGCCATCCGCCGATAACCGCATCCGATTGCAGCGATCGCAAAAACACTCCGACATCTGGGAAATAAACCCCAGCGTCCCCTTCGCCCCCGGAATCTGGAACACATCCGCCGGGCCATTGCCTTGAATCTGGGACGCACCAAACCCCAGCGATCGCGAATTTGGGCCCGCAATTCTTCCGAGGGAATCCAGGCTCGTTCCTGAAACAGCTCCGAATTACCAATGGGCATAAACTCAATAAACCGAACGTGCCAGGGACGGTCTCGCGTCAGCGCCGCCAAATCCAAAACCTCCGTCTCATTTAACCCCGGAATGACTACCACATTTAACTTCAGCGGCGCAAATCCCACCTCATAGGCCGCCAAAATACCCCGCCAGGTCTGCTCCCAGCGACTGCGACCCCGATTGCCAATGATCTTGTCAAAGGTCTCCGGTTTCAGGGAATCCAAGCTAATATTGACCCGCCGCAGCCCCGCCCCATAGAGATCCGCCGCCAGCTCAGCCAGCAAATAGGCATTGGTGGTGAGGGAGAGATCCTGGGTTTGGGGCAGGCTAGCAATATCCCCAACAATGGAGACAATATCCGATCGCAGCAGCGGTTCTCCCCCGGTGAGCCGAAACTTACTAAAACCCCAACGGTATAAACACCTCTCGCAGCAAAATCAGGATTTCTTCCCGACTCAGCCAGTCTTGACGCCAAACATAGTTCAGTTCCGCGCCCTCCGGCATACAGTACTGACAGCGGAAATTACAGCGATCGATGAGACTGATACGCAGGTAGTCTATCGAATTCATAGGGAGGCCCAGGGGTGAAGCATTCTCTCTTCTAGGATACAAATCTTGAAGAAACAAAATTGACCAGTCCGGTTCGAGCCAAGGACGGATGCCCAAATTACTAGCAAATTGGCGATCGCCTGGAAACCTCCCGGCTAATTTCTGTTAAGGAAACAACGAACCCTAAAATTCTCAGAAAGTTGCAGGTTGGTACTGAGTGAGAGAGAATTAGGAGGAATCGAACCTCGCTACGACAAAAGTATCTTAACGGCCTTTTAAACATGACAATTTCTAAAAAACCCAGCAACTAATGAAAATCTTAATTGGCGCTGCCTGGCTAGATGGTGTCATTCAGTCTGAGGAACGCCGCTATCTTCACGAAATGTCAGTTGCTCACCACCTGGAAGGCGATGCTGAAATCAAGTCGCTGCTCTCAGAAATTAAACCCGTTAAACCCATAGAATGCTACCAGTGGATCGAAGAATATCTCGACGGCCACCATTCCGTGGAAGATTATCGCAGTTTGTTAGAAGCGATTAGCGGTTTAGTCTACAGTGATGGCAACATTGACATCCGCGAAGCCCAACTCCTGACTCATCTCCAGGGACTCGACCCCACCCAAGAGTCTCCTAAAACCCTCGCCGATAAACTCCTCAAAGCCATTCAAAAACTTTACAAGCAAGGCATGAAGTCCCCAAACTAAGCCCCAGGATTCCAGCGCGATTGCGCTCCGCGCACTGGCAAAGCCAATCGCCCTAACTGTTGGGGCAATCGATCCTAGATTAGGGTGAGGTTTGTCCTTGGCTGTTGGGGTTTGTTTCTGCACTGGGTTGAAAAGAACGAAACTGACCGCCTAACTCTCCCACAATGGCACGGGTATTGGCAACCTGCATTTTTAAATAAGAATCGCCATCGCTACCGGAAGCGCCGATGGAATCAGAATAAAGGGCTTGGTTGGCTAATGCAACCCCTGACTCTTTCGCAACTGCCTTGATTAGGGCTGGGTTAATGGTAGTTTCCGCAAAAATCGCCTTGATTTGCAGGCGTTTAATGGCGTCGGCCAACTCTTTAACCGTTCGAGCACTGGGCTGTTCTTCGGTGCTGATGCCAATTAAGGTTCCTGGAATTTCCAAACCATAGGCCCGACCATAGTATTGAAACGCATCGTGGGTCGTCACTAACTGGCGACTCCCTGCCGGAATTGTTTGGATTTGCGCTTCGATCCAGCGGTCAAGCTGCTCCAATTCCTCAATTAATCCTTCGGCATTGTCGCTAAATTCCTGCCTGTCCTCCGGGGAAAGCGCCATCAGGCGATCGCGAATGGTTTGTACCATTAAAATGACATTTTGGACATCGCCCCAAACGTGGGGGTCGGGTTCCCGCTGCCCCTCATATTCAGAATCCAGGGGAGGAATGGTCTCAGCGACGGCGACTTTCTCCGCTTCAATCCCCGCTGCCTCGATCAGTCGAATCAGCCCCGGTTCGAGGTTGTAGCCATTGTAGAAAATTAAATCTGCCGTTTCCAGCGCAACGCTATCCGCAGGAACTGGCTCGTAGACGTGGGGATCGGCTCCGGGATCGAGAATACTGACATGGGTAATCTCATCCCCGCCAATGGTCTTAGTCAAATCGGCAATGATGGTGCTGGTTGACACCACCTGGGGACGATCACTTTGGTCTGTGTTGGGGGGGGATTGGCGATCGCAGCCGACCAGCCACAATCCCAATAGGAGGCTGGTCATCCCCAGAGAGCGCTGGTGACAGAAAATACAAATCATCGGATAGGCCCTTGACGGTCATTTCATATTTGCCTCATAATTTATATCATAATCATTTCACTTTTTCTGGTTCCCAGATATTGTTGCTATCGGAGAGTCTATAGATGAGCGCTCAAATCGCAGTCAACAAGTTAGGCGTGTGTTATCGAGCGGTGGAAGCCCTCAGAGAGATTTCGCTCAATATTCAGCCCGGTCGAGTGACGGGAACCATCGGCCCCAATGGCGCGGGTAAAAGTACGCTACTCAAAGCCATGCTGGGATTAATTCCCATTCAGGACGGTTCTGTGTTGTATGCCCAGCAGCCCCTGTCCCAACAGTTAGAGCGGGTGGCCTACGTCCCCCAGCGATCGCAGATTGACTGGACCTATCCCGCCACGGTTTGGGATGTGGTGATGATGGGGCGAGTCCGCAAAACGGGCTGGTTTCGCTGGTTTTCCGCCATAAGTCGCCAAAAAGCGACAGAGGCGCTGGAACGGGTGGACATGCTAGCCTACCGAGATCGCCCTATCGGTCAGTTATCGGGAGGTCAGCAGCAGCGGGTCTTTCTCGCGCGATCGCTCTCCCAGGACGGGGAGATTTTCTTCTTTGACGAGCCGTTTGTGGGGGTGGATCAAAAAACTGAGACGATTATTTTTAAGATCTTTCGTGAGTTAGCCGCTGCCGGCAAAATTGTAGTAGTAGTCAATCATGATTTGGGCGAATCCATTACCCATTTTGACGATCTCATCCTGCTGAATAAAGAGCTAATTGCCGTTGGCGATCGCAAACAAGTCTTGCGGGAAGAAAATCTCAATCGCGCCTACAGCGGCAAAGTTGCCTTTTATGCCCATGCTGCCTAATGTTCGGGTTAATTAATAGGGAGCGCAGCGAGGTTCAAAGCTTAAGGGATTAAATCCTAGTTCTCGCACTTTTTCGTGCCCAGACGTTGAATACAGGTGGATTGCTCTTCGGGGGCAAGATCTTCCCATTCCACATCTCGACGTAGCACGATGCCGTTGTGACCTGTGAGAAAACGAGGCAACTGCTCGTAGCGAATTAATTGCATGGCTTGCATGTCGTAGGTTGTGTAAGTCGTTAGCTCCGGCGAATCAAAGTTAATATCTAGCACCGTCAGCGCTTTCCAGGGGGGCAGATTGCTGTCAATGAGCGGGCGGGGGCCTGACCCCAAAATCCCCATGTGTAGCAGTTGGAGGTCGCCGCGATGGGCGGGATAGTACGAGTGGTGGTGGCCGCTAATGTAGGTATGAACGTTGTAACGCTCTAGCATGGCCCGGAGTTCATCGGCATTTTCCATGACTTCCCCTGGCTCATTGCGACCAACTGCGACTGCGTACAAAGGCAAATGACCCAGTAAAATCCGCATTTTTGCCTGTTGGGCCTGGGGACTCGCCAGGGTTTTTTCCACCCAAGCCAACTTTTCTGCCGGAATGTGGTTAGACGACCCATCCCACACTAAAAAGAAAATGTCTTTAAAGATAAAGCTGTAATAAAAAGGAAACTCGTAGCGATCGCCAAATTGCAGGCCGGGGTCGTGCTTGGGGTCGTCCCAATATTCGGCGGCCAGGTCGCGCTCTTGTTTGAAGAGAAATTTGTCACCCACACCGAGGGCGCTAGAAGCATCATGATTGCCAATGGTAAAGCCCCAGGGCAGTTTGGCCTGTCGTAGGGGAGCCGCAATATGTTCGTCAAACCCAGCCCACATGGCGCGAATTTGTTCCTGGGAGAGAGTGGGGCTTTGCCCAGCCACCATATCGCCGCTACAAACCACCATATCCGGTTCCCAGAAGGGAATCAGCTTCATGGCCTTATCCACTTCGGGGTCGTAATCGGTGGAGCCATAGATGCCATTGAGGTCGCTGACCACCAGCAAGCGCACGTCGCCCCGTGGAGGATTAAACAGTCCTTTTGGCCCGGCAGCCGCCACGATCGCCGCCGTTTCGGGAGGCAGCTCGATTTTAGCCGGATTGACCTTCTCTTCGGCCGGGGCTTGAACCGCTGTCGGGGATTGAGAGGGCTGCTCAGATGGTGGGGTGGGTTTGGAGCAGGCAAAACCAATACTCAGGGCGATTCCTAACAGAATTAACCCAAAAAAACGCCGCCAACCCATAACTGCCTTCTCCTAAATAAACCAGTTGCAGGACGGTAGGAGTAGGCGTAATTGTTCCAAGTCGCCGAATGTCTGACTCAGATTGCCAATTCGACGCCCCTGGGGATTAAGTTGCCTCTGGTTTTAATAACTATGATCGTCTTGACCCACAGAGGCGATCGCCAGAAGTTGATTGGTTTGATTGAGGCGATCGGAAATAGCCTGTCGCCAGTCGAGGGTAACATCAGGATCGGCAATAATTTCCTGAGCTTCTTCTCGGCAGCAGGCGCTTTCAAGGCAATTTTCCTGTTTTTCTAGAATTTCGAGATGTTGGTAGACAGCTTGGGGCGATAGGGTTTCCATAATGACCTCTCTTTGGGATTAAGGTTGGCTAGCTTAAACTTTAAAAATTAAAATAATTTTGATAACACAAAAATCATAGCGACAAATTCCCCAAGCCCCCGGCGATCGCGTTACGGATTGTGGGAGTTCTTTACGTTAATTTGCATTCTGGCAAACTTGTTAACCCGGAGTTTTACCCATTATTGACGGGCGAGAAAGTAACAATGGCTGCTCGATTTAGAGAAAATCAGGAAAAGCAGATACTGTAAAGATTTTTGTCAAAATGTCCTAGGGTCGGGCCAGATCGGGAATGAAAGCGAGAATTAAAGGGCTAAGAGTGCTAGAGTAAATCACACCCATTAAACAATCCCCTCGCGATCTGAAAATTTTCTTAAGAGCGAACTGCGATCGCCTTTAATGGCTAGAGAATTCAAATTAGCTGGGATCGAGTCTATCAGTTGTGTTTTTGTCGAAATCTTAGCAAGCTTGAAAAATCCCATGAGGCTCCGCTTCGAGGGTCTTAGTGTCACGGAACGGTTGATAAATGTTTATTGTCGCGATTAAGGCATCGATGGAATGAATAGTAACGGACTGCCACCTAAACAGGGTTTATATGATCCTCAATTTGAACGCGATGCTTGTGGCGTTGGCTTCATCGTTCACCAAAAAGGACAAAAATCCCACGAAATAGTGGAACAAGCCCTGACCATGTTGGTGAATTTGGAACATCGTGGCGCCTGCGGTGCTGAAACCAATACGGGCGATGGCGCGGGCATCTTGATGCAAATTCCCCACAAGTTTCTCCAAAAGGTGGCAGCCGATTTTCCTTTGCCGGAACCGGGGCACTACGGCGTGGGTGCCATTTTTACCTCCCCCGACCCTCTGGTGCGCCAGGAGAGTCGCCGCCTGTTTGAGCAAATTGCCGCTGAGGAAGGACAGGCCGTTCTAGGCTGGCGCGATGTCCCCACAGATAACGCTTCCTTGGGCGAAACGGCGAAAGCCAGCGAACCCTTCATGCAGCAGGTGTTTATTGCCCGCAATCCCCAGCTAGCCGACGACTTAGCCTTTGAACGCAAGCTTTACATCATCCGCAAGCGATCGCACCAGCCCTTCGGGCCACCGTTGACCCCTACTGGTATCCGGCCAGCCTCTCCTGCCGCACCCTGGTTTATAAGGGCATGCTGATGACCATGCAGGTGGGGCAGTATTACCTCGATTTGCGCGATTCTGACCTGGAAAGTGCCTTGGGGCTGGTTCACTCTCGCTTTAGCACCAACACGTTTCCGAGCTGGGAGCGGGCCCACCCCCTATCGCTACATCGCCCACAACGGCGAAATTAACACCCTGCGGGCAACATCAACTGGATGCACTGCCCGTCAATCCCTGTTTGCTTCGGATTTGTTCGGGGAAGACCTGAATCGAGCGCATCCGGTGGTTAATATCCAGGGCAGTGACTCCCTCATCTTCGATAACGCCTTGGAACTCCTGGTTTTAGCGGGGCGATCGCTGCCCATGCGGTGATGATGGCCATTCCCGAACCCTGGACGGCCCACGAATCCATGAGCGAGGAGAAAAAGGCATTTTATGAGTATCACGCCTGTTTAATGGAGCCTTGGGACGGCCCGGCCTCCATCGCCTTTACCGACGGCACGACTATCGGTGCGGTGCTGGATCGCAACGGCTTGCGGCCCTCGCGCTATTACGTGACCAAGGACGATCTGGTGATCATGGCTTCGGAAGCGGGAGTTTTGCCCATTGAACCGGAGCGCATCGCCCACAAAGGCCGCCTCCAGCCCGGCAGAATGTTTTTGGTCAACATGGAGGAAGGTCGCATCGTCGCCGATGAGGAAATTAAACACCAAATCGCGACCGAGCAGCCTTATCGCCAGTGGCTCGACCAATATTTAGTCAATTTAGCCGATTTACCCGCCGTAGCAGCAGAAGCGGTCTCCCTGGAAGAGTCATTGTCCCTGGGTGAACGGCAGCGGGCCTTTGGCTACACCTTCGAGCAACTGCGCCTGCTGTTAACGCCGATGGCGCGGGATGGGGTAGAGGCAGTGGGAGCCATGGGGAACGACGCGCCCCTAGCGGTACTCTCTGACCAACCCAAGCTGCTTTATGACTATTTTCAGCAGTTATTCGCCCAAGTTACCAATCCGCCCATCGATTCCATTCGGGAAGAAATTATCACGTCGGCGGAAACTACCCTCGGTTCAGAGCGGAATTTGCTCAAGCCGGAGCCAGAAAGCTGCCATCTGATTAAGCTCAAAACCCCCATCCTCAGCAATGAGGAGCTAAGCAAGCTCAAAGGGGTTGCGGTTGGCGAATTTAAATCTGTAACTCTGCCCATTCTCTTTGAGGCTCACTCCGGGGCCGCGGGACTGGACGCTACCCTGGAAAGCATTTTTGCCCAATGCGATCGCGCCATTGAGAGGGGCACCAATATTTTGATTTTGAGCGATCGCGGCGTCAATGGAGAGAAGGCTGCCATTCCGGCGTTATTGGCGGTTGCTGGGCTGCATCACCACTTAATTCGCCAGGGAACCCGGACGCGGGTGGGCATTGTGCTGGAATCGGGCGAACCCCGCGAGGTTCATCACTTTGCGTTGCTGATCGGCTACGGCTGCTGCGCCATCAACCCTTACCTGGCCTTTGAAACCCTGAACCAGATGATTCAGGAAGGCTGGCTGACCGGGGTAGATTACCCAACCGCCTGCAAGAATTACATCAAGGCTGCCACCAAGGGCACGATTAAAGTTGCCTCGAAAATCGGGATTTCCACCCTGCAAAGCTATCGCGGGGCGCAGATTTTTGAATCCGTCGGCTTGAATCAGGCATTTATCGACAAATATTTCACCTGGACAGCTTCTCGCATTGAAGGAATCGGCCTGGCTGAAATTACCGAGGAAACCCTGCTGCGTCACCGTCAAGGCTTTCCCGATCGCCCCAGCAACGGCCATACCTTGGAAGTGGGCGGCGAATACCAGTGGCGACGGGAGGGAGAAGCCCACCTGTTCAGCCCGGAAACCATTCACGCCCTGCAAAAAGCGGTTCGCGAAGGCAAATACGACCTGTTTAAGCAATATTCCGCCAGGGTCAATCAACAGAACCAGAAAATCTTCACCCTGCGCGGCCTGCTCGCCTTTAAACCCCACAACCCCGTGCCCCTAGAGGAAGTCGAACCCGTCGAAGCCATCGTGAAACGCTTCAAAACCGGGGCGATGAGCTACGGCTCCATTTCCAAAGAAGCCCACGAAGCTCTGGCGATCGCCATGAATCGCATCGGTGGCAAGTCCAACACCGGAGAAGGGGGGGAAGACCCGGAGCGCTATACCTGGACGAACGAGCGGGGCGACTCGAAAAACAGCGCCATCAAGCAGGTGGCATCGGGACGCTTTGGGGTGACGAGCCTCTACCTCTCCCAAGCCAAAGAAATCCAGATCAAGATGGCCCAGGGGGCAAAACCCGGGGAAGGCGGTCAATTACCGGGGCGCAAGGTCTATCCCTGGATTGCCAAGGTGCGCCACTCGACCCCTGGAGTGGGCTTAATCTCGCCGCCACCCCACCACGACATCTATTCCATCGAAGACCTAGCGGAACTGATCCACGACCTGAAAAACGCCAACCGCAAGGCTCGCATCAGCGTCAAGCTGGTGTCAGAAGTGGGGGTGGGCACGATCGCCGCTGGGGTTGCCAAGGCCCATGCCGATGTGGTGCTGATTTCCGGTCACGATGGCGGCACGGGAGCCTCGCCCCAAACCTCCATCAAACATGCGGGCCTGCCTTGGGAGTTGGGCCTGGCCGAAACCCACCAAACTCTCGTGCTCAACAATTTGCGATCGCGGATTGCGGTAGAAACCGACGGACAAATGAAAACGGGCCGGGATGTGGTGGTGGCGGCGCTGCTGGGAGCGGAGGAATTCGGATTTGCCACGGCTCCCCTGGTGTCGCTGGGCTGCATCATGATGCGGGTTTGTCATCTGGATACCTGTCCCGCCGGAATTGCCACCCAAAACCCCCAACTGCGGACGAATTTCACCGGCGACCCGAACACACGGTTAACTTCATGAGGTTTATCGCCCAGGAAGTCCGGGAACTGATGGCCGAGCTGGGTTTCCGCACCCTCAACGAAATGGTGGGCCGCACCGATATCCTCGAACCCAAAGCCGCGATCGCCCATTGGAAGGCCAAGGGCCTAGACCTGTCCAGAGTTTTGTATCAGCCGGACGTGGGGCCGGAGGTGGGTCGCTACTGCCAAATTCCCCAAGATCACGGCTTGGAGAAATCCCTGGATCTGGGAGTTTTGGTGGATCTCTGCCGGGGAGCCATTGAGCGGGGCGAACCCGTGAAGGCGACGCTGCCCATTCAGAACACCGATCGCGTGGTGGGAACAATTTTGGGCAACGAAATCACCAAACGCCACTGGCAGGGCTTGCCGGAAGACACGGTGCAGTTGCATTTCCAAGGCAGCGCCGGCCAGAGTTTTGGAGCCTTCGTGCCTAAGGGCGTCACCCTGGCATTGGAAGGAGATGCCAACGATTACCTGGGTAAAGGCTTATCCGGCGGCAAAATCATCGTCTATCCTCCGGCAGCGGCGACCTTTGTCCCAGAAGAGAACATTATCATCGGCAACGTGGCCTTTTATGGGGCAACTGGCGGCGAGGCTTACATTCGCGGACTGGCGGGGGAGCGCTTCTGCGTGCGTAACTCCGGCGTTCAGGCGGTGGTAGAAGGCGTGGGCGATCACGCTTGCGAATACATGACCGGAGGAAAAGCGGTGATTCTCGGCACAACGGGGCGCAATTTCGCGGCGGGCATGAGCGGCGGTGTGGCCTACGTCCTGGATGAAGCCAGAAACTTTGCCCAGCGCTGCAACCCCCAAATGGTTGACCTGGAATCCCTGAGCGACCCAGAGGAAATCGAGGATTTGCGCCGCCTCATCACCAAGCATACCGAATACACCCAAAGTCAGCGGGCCTTGCAGATTTTAGCCCACTGGGAAACCAGGCTGCCTCAATTTGTCAAAGTTATCCCGCGAGACTACAAGCGCGTCCAGCAAATCCTCAAATCGGCGATCGCCTCTGGGTTGAGCGGGGATGAGGCGCTAGCGGCGGCCTTTGCGGAAAACGCTCGCGATGTGGCCCGCATTGGGGGCAGTTAAGGAAATTGGGAAGAGAACGATGAACGAGGAACAAGACAATCAGTTTCTTAAAACCAAGGATAAAATCGGGGCGTTACTGGCTAAGCAACAACCCATTTCCTTGGAATTGGGAGCAGGGGACAAAAAAGGCCGGGATGGCTGGAAAACCCTGGACTTAAATCCTGAGTGCGATTTTCCCTGGGATTTACGGCAGGGCCTGCCCTTTCCCGACGCTAGTATTACCAAAATTTACTCCTCCCACTTTCTGGAGCATTTATCCTATCGGGAAGGCCAGGTTTTGTTGGAGGAATGCTTGCGGGTGTTAATTCCCGGCGGAATTTTTTCTGTTTGCGTCCCCAATGCGCGGCTGTATCTGGAAGCTTACCTCAGCGGCAAGGCCTTAGACCCCAGCCAATACTTCCGCTATCCTCCCGCTTATAACAATGTCTCCCCCATTGACTACGTTAACTACGTGGCTTACCTGGACGGAGACCATAAGTACATGTTCGATCAGGAAAATCTGGTGAAAATCCTGGCCGACAAAGGCTTTAGGAACGTTCATTTGCGAGCGTTTGACCCGAAATTAGACATTCCCGAACGAGACATTCAATCCATTTACGCTGAAGGTCAAAAATAACCTTTGCCGCTGTCTTGTGTCCATTTTGACGGCCTTTTTTTGAGTAAACCCCTCCCGCTACTTTATTGGACAATCATGGGCAAACCAACTGGTTTTATCGAATACCTGCGCGAGTTACCCCTGGAAATTGAGCCGGGCGATCGCGTCGGCAACTGGGATGAATTTCACCTGCCGATGGCGGCGGAAAAACTCCGCACCCAGGGCGCTCGCTGTATGGATTGTGGCATTCCCTTCTGTCATACGGGAGTGACAATTTCTGGCATGGCCAGCGGCTGTCCCATTAATAATTTGATTCCTGAATGGAACGATCTCGTTTATCGGGGATTGTGGCAAGCGGCCCTGGAGCGCCTCCACAAAACCAACAATTTCCCTGAATTTACAGGGCGAGTTTGTCCGGCTCCCTGCGAGGGTTCCTGCGTCTTGGGCATCAACAATCCGCCGGTGACTATTAAAATATTGAATATTCAATCATTGAAAAAGGGTTTGAGTCGGGGTGGGTCGTGCCCCATCCTCTTACGAAACGCACAGGCAAAACTGTGGCGATCGTCGGCTCTGGCCCGGCGGGATTAGCCGCAGCGGCTCAACTTAATACGGCTGGCCACACGGTGACGGTATTTGAACGGGCCGATCGCCCAGGAGGATTGCTGATGTACGGCATTCCTAATATGAAGCTAGACAAAGAAAAAGTGGTGCTGCGCCGCCTGCAACTCCTGGAAGCGGAAGGCGTGAAATTTATCTGCAACACTGAAGTCGGCAAAGATTTACCCGTCGTAACCCTGCTGAAGGAATTTGATGCGGTGGTACTCTGCACAGGGGCAACCCGGCCCCGCGACCTGCCCATTGCCGGTCGGGAACTTAACGGTGTTCACTTGGCGATGGAATTTTTAAGTGCTAACACCAAGGCGATCCTGGGTCGTAAAAGTAACGGCAATTTCATTTCCGCAGCGGGCAAGGATGTGGTGATCATCGGCGGCGGTGATACGGGAACCGATTGTGTCGGGACTTCTCTGCGTCACGGCTGCCAGAGCGTCGTCCAACTGGAGATTATGGCCAAGCCACCCCTGGAGCGGCCGCCAACAATCCCTGGCCCGAATGGCCGAAGATTTACCGCCTCGACTACGGCCAGGAAGAAGCCGCGGCCCGGTTTGGCAGCGATCCCCGCGTTTATCTCACCACAGCGACCCAATTTA
>JAAUTE010000103.1 GCA_012031815.1 Chloroflexaceae bacterium | reverse complement strand
GTTCTCCGCTGTCTCATTATTGCTATCGGTGTAGAAATCAGTTAATCCAACATCTAACCAATGGCGCGACCAGATGGTGTTATCAGTTCACTGCGTTCAATGGATACGCAAAATTGAACGTAGTAGCCATCTGCGCGCTTCACTATCCGAACCCGCTTGATTTGTCCAATTTGATAAAAATTCAGGTCGCGAGTCCCTTTCAGTTTTAATCGACCAATTCCACACTTATCGGTGAAAGTGATGGACTTGCGATCATCCGAGAGCTTCCAGCCAGAGGTTTTATATTCCACGCTGCGACAATCTTTCTGAAAAGTCGGGAAGCCTGCTTGGTGCGCGTTCCCTTGCGCCTGACGGCGACGCGGGGTCGCATCCGCTTTTTTGTCGGGAACCTTCTTTTGGCAGTTGTCGTAGAACCGGGAAATACTTGCCCATGCCCGTTCTGCCGCTGCCTGCCGAGCCATCGAATTTAGCTTATTAGCAAAGTCGAATTCCTTGGCAAGAAGGGCGCAATGGCGAGAGAGTTCAACCCAAGATTTAGCCTGCCCATCCATCCATAAACGAATCGATTTATTCCGAATGAATTGAGTCGTTCGGATCGCTTCGTCAATAGCTTGATGCTGACTGGTTTTGCCGTAGGCTTTGAACTCAAGAATTATCATGGGCTACCTCCTGTTTTTAGGATAGTTCATTCATCATAAGATGCGTCGGTTCCAGAAAAGTATTTGATGAGATGCTTGACCAATTGGCTGTTTCCGCTCACCGCTTCAACAGCCCCGGCTTATATCCCCATGGGTGAACGCAGGGGCTTTACGCCGATTTTCGGTAAGCTTACTAGGTTGGTATATAGTCTAGACCAGGGATGGCTCCCCCAGTTTCCATGCCAGGATTTTCTCAACCCCTAATGGGGCATCGGTATCGATATCGGCACCACCAGCACCAAAGCTGTCTTATGCTCCCCCCAAGGCCAGGTTCTCGCGCTGCGATCGCAAAGGTATCCCCTAAATTCCCCGGTGCCCCAAGCCGCGCAACAAGACCCAACGGAAATTTTAGCCGCAGTGGTGGGAGTGGTGCGGGATGTGGTATTAGACAGCCAGATTAACCCAACGCACATTGCCTTTCTAAGTTTGGCCTCGGCGATGCACAGCCTGATTGCCGTCGATCGCGAAGGCCAACTGCTGACCCAGAGCTTAACCTGGGCTGATAGTCGCAGTGCTACCGTGGTTCCCCGACTGCAACCCTTTGCCCATGAGCTGTACCGCCGCACCGGGATGGCCGTTCATCCTATGTCACCCCTGGTCAAGCTGGTCTGGTTGCGGGCGGAAAAACCGGAAATTTTTAGCCAAGCCGCCAAGTTTATTGCCATCAAAGAATATATTCTCTCCCGGTTTTTAGGCATCTACGCGGTCGATTGGGCGATCGCCGCTGCCAGCGGACTATTAAATTTAACCAACTTAACCTGGGACGACCTGGCCTTGGAAGTCGCCGGAATTGGGCCAGAGCGCTGTCTGCCATCGTTCCGACCGAGCAAATCTTCCGCGGATTGCACCCCGACTACGCTGAAGCCATGGGCATCCCCACTACAACTCCCATTGCGATCGGGGCCAGCGACGGCATTCTCTCTAATTTGGGCACCGGGGCCCTAAGGCCAGGAATCGCGGCCATTAATATTGGAACCAGTGGGGCCATTCGAGCCGTTGTGGAGCAGCCCCACCTCGATCCCCAACTGCAATCTTTTTGTTATCCCCTCAGTGAAACCTGTTGGATTGCGGGGGCAGCGGTCAATAGTGGCGGCATTGTTTTGCAGTGGTTCAAGGAGCAACTATTTACAGAAACCAGCGAAACCGCCCGACATCTGGGCCAAGACCCCTACGAATTATTGGGAACCATCGCCCAACGGGTTGAACCAGGAGCGGCGGGACTCTTCTTCTTTCCCTACTTGACGGGAGAGCGATCGCCCCTGTGGACGGCCAATGCCAGGGGCAGTTTTGTGGGGTTATCCTTTGATTCCACCAAGGCGCAGATGCTGCGAGCGGCCTTTGAAGGCATTGTGATTAATCTTTATTTAGTTTGGCGGGCCCTGCACCCAATCCTGGGAGAAACCGCTTGTTTGAGAGTCACAGGCAGTTTTGCCCGCTCTCCCCTGGGACGGCAGTTGCTGGCGGATATTTTCGAGCGTGAGGTGGGGGTTCCGTCCTGTTCGGAAAGTGGGGCCTTGGGGGCGGCCCTGTTCGGGTGGCTGGCGATCGCCAAACTCCAGATCAATTCCTTAGACAAGCTGGGAGAGCTGGAGATAACCCGTCCCAATCCCGATCACGCCCGAATTTATCGGCAAATTATCCCCATTTACGAACGCCTGCTAGCTCACCTCAAAACCGAGTTTGAGGCTTTGGCGGCGATCGCCAACCTGCCGAACCGAAAATAATGCCTATTCAAGGGTTCTAATGGACAGGGATTGGGGCGGCGTCGCATCGGGGGGATAGAGCAAATCCACGTTGACTTCTCGCCGTTCTCCCCCGCGCAAAACCAGGGTTACTAATGGTTCGCCCTGCTGTCCCTGGCGCTGCACCAGATGAAAATAGCGCTCCTGGGCCTGGTTCTGGTCGTCGGTGTAACCAACCCGCACCGGCCCCCGGAAAAATACCGGCCCCAAGGGGGGATCAACAAAATAATGGCGATCGGAATAGCGATCTTGTTTGTAGGGCGTATCCAGGGCGATCGCCACTCGCCGACTCAAGCGACCCTTGTTAAATAGAGGCATCGTCAAATTGTAGTGAACGGCATAATTCCCGTGGGCCCGCAGGGCCGTATCGGGATAGCGTACCAACAGCGGCGCGCTCTGTACCTGTTGCGTGGCGTAGGTTCCCGTGTCCGTGGTACTCAAGGGATAGGAAAAGGCTTGACCCCGCTCAGGAATGGTTAAACGGTCTTCACCGGAGCGATCGCTAATTTGGCAATCCATTCTGAGCCGACGGAAATCCCAGCTACCCGGCCATACACAGGGCGATCGGGGTTATTGGGATTGGTTTTGTGGGGCGAGAGGTCGCGAGGCTCAGCTAAACTACCCGTTGTTAATAAATGCTGCCATTCTCCCAGGGTTGGTTCCCGATAGGTGGTGACGGCGGCGGGATTTTTGCCATCGACAGGTTGAGGTGGCGCATACATGGCCAAATTTGCCATGTAAATTGACCCATCGCTGTACAAGCGCACTAAAGTAGAGCGGGCACTACTCGGCGGAATCGGCAAGGTAAAGAGCATCCGGCTTTCGTGGGCAGGGATCACGACCTCGCGGGGAAACTGCGGCTGACTGACACCGCGCAAAATATCCCCGACCAAGCGAGCGCCAGGGCCAGAGAAAATTTTACCCACCGGGTCTTCTACTTTTGGCGGCAGGTCGATGAAAGGGGCATCAGGAGAGTTTAAATAGCTCGCGCCTTGGAGAATACGAATCCTAACCGGCTGGGAAACGGGATTGCGAACCATAACGCCCTGGTATAGCGTGCGCTTTTCCCCCAGGGGACGGGAAATATGGTGGGAGAAGAAATCAAAGCGGCCTTTAAGGGCGCGATCCAGATGGGCTGAGGGCTGCCCTTTGCCGGAACTGGGAAAAGTAGAGAGCAAAATGCCGTCGGAGCGGACAACTTCAGGGCTATTGCTGTTAAACACCAAAACATCGTCAAGTTGACCCGGCAAGGGACGAATCTCCTCGTAGCGGGTAATGTACTTGGGGACGATCGCCGTTTCGGTGGTAGCAACCTGAGCGACAAAGAAGAAGGGAACGATGGGGAGCATAAACTACGCCTGATAGCGACTTCAAGGCTGTCCCCACTACCTAGGACAGGGAGAGTAACAGTCTATTTTCTCCTCTTGGGTAGGGGCAGTTCACATTGGCACAAGTATATGCTTATAAAGGCCCTTTTAAAATAGCGATCGCTAATTGCTGACTTTAGAAATTACTATTTGACAAATCGAGATGTTAGTGGGGTGAAAGAAGGAAAAATTATCTTTAATTCAGCACCCGCGCACAGACAAGACCAGGCAACAGGCAATGATGGTTTTAACTCCCAGCAGAGAGACCAACGGGTATCCCGTGAAGTTCCTGCTGGTGCACTCAGTCAATCCACGGCGATCGCAACTTTGGGTTTTTTCTATCTTTTGATAGGTGCGAAATAGAGTTGGAATTCTCGGGTGGCGGACTTGATTTTAGTGGGTTTTCGATGTTACACAGTGGCACTTCTACATTTTGCGATCGCAGCGAAGGGTTGAGTCCGTTCCCGTGGGACTGACATGCTAGCCCGGGAGATTTAGGCTAGAGACATCGCTAGATCGATGCTACTGAAATCCCCGATTCTAACGATTGGACTTGCTCCTTCACACCACCACTGCTTTGCGTCAGCGGTGGTTTTTTTTGGCGATCGGGGCGATCCCGTTAAAAACTGAGATTCCGTCTACCCGATGCAGTATCCTAATTTAGAGCGACGGAGTCCGAGAAACCTATGCATCCCCAACTCAAAGCAGCATTCGAGGGGCGTCAAGCCCTTAAGGTCATCAGCGGCCTTAACAATTTCGATTCAGCCCATGTCTGTGCCGTAGCTCAAGCAGCGGCCCTGGGTGGCGCTACCTATATCGATATTGCCGCTGACCCCAGCTTAGTAACCCAAGTTCGCCAACGGGTGAGCCTGCCCATTTGTGTCTCAGCCGTTGAGCCGGAGCGGTTGGTTAGCGCAGCGGCCGCTGGAGCGGATCTCATTGAAATCGGGAATTTTGATGGTTTTTATGCTCAAGGACGACGGTTTGAAGCGGAGGAAGTCCTGGCTCTAACCCAGGAAACCCGGGCCTTACTACCGAATATCACCCTATCCGTAACCGTTCCCCATATTCTGCCCTTAGACGAACAGGTTCGCTTGGCAGAAGCCCTGGTGGCTGCGGGGGCCGATATCATTCAAACCGAGGGCGGTACCAGCAGTCAGCCTCGCCATGCCGGAACCCTGGGATTAATTGAAAAGGCGGCCCCGACCCTGGCAGCGGCTCACAGTATTTCTCAGGCGATCGCAGTGCCGGTACTGTGTGCGTCTGGCCTGTCTGTGGTGACGGCTCCCATGGCGATCGCGGCGGGTGCCGCGGGAATTGGCGTGGGGTCGGCGATTAATCGCTTGAATTCTGAGGTGGCGATGGTGGCAGCGGTTCGCAGCTTGGTTGAGGCGCTCCGAAGAGCAATGCCAGTCCGCCGTTAAGCGCGAAAAGTGGGTAGTCCTAATGGTCAATGGACTGCCCCCAATCGGAGAAGCTAGGGCTGCATCCATCAGGGACAATCAAACCTTATGCGGGAACTCTGGGCCAGCGACCGGGAAATTCTGGAACCTTTTGGCGAATTTCTGCTAAATGACCTAGCGACACTGATTTCAATTGTCGAGCCGATGGGGGTGGAACCCCTCAAGGAGTAAGCGCCCTGTCTCTTGAAGCCATTTCCCTACCCCCCACCAGCGGCAAGCCCCCCACCCACCTGCTCGTCACCCTCCACGGTTGGGGAGCCAATGGGGAAGATTTAGCGCCCCTAGCCGGACTGTTTGACCTTCCGAGCTGGCAATTTTGCTTTCCCGATGCCCCCTTTGCCCACTATCAAGTCCCCGGCGGCAGGGCCTGGTATGCCCTGGAACGTCCTGACTACACAGGCATTGACCAAAGCCGCCAGCGCCTCCGGGATTGGCTATTGTCCTTGGAGCAAGCAACTCAGGTTCCCCTGTCTCGCACGGCGATCGCGGGATTTTCCCAAGGAGGAGCGATGGCTTTAGATGTAGGGCTGACCCTGCCCGTTGCGGCGATTTGTAGCTTGAGCGGCTACCTGCATCCCTTAAAAGCCCTATCTCCCCCCTTGCCGCCCGTTTGCTCGTTCACGGCCGTCAAGATCCCGTGGTTCCCCTACAAGCTGCCCGCCAAGCGAGAGAAGCCCTCACCGCAGCCGGAGTCGCCGTAGCGTATCAAGAATTTGAGATGGGGCACGAAGTAACACCCGCTGTTATTGCAGCTGCCCAAACTTTTCTAGCCGGGTTAACCGCAGAATAGTTACGCATCCTGACGATACTTCTGCAAAATGACGGATTGATTGCCGGGTTCAAGTTAAGATGAAGGTGCTTGAGCAGGTGTATGCCGCTTGCAGGAGGTGCACTCATGGCAGTACTCGATCTAACGACCCAAGAAATCTCTAACTTGACGGCAGAAGATGTAGCCCATCTAGCAGTCCGTCTGGAACAAGATGACTATGGCGATCCCTTTGAAGCGCTGCGGGATTGGCATTTGCTGCGGGCGATCGCTTTTCAGCGCCAGGAATTAGTGCAGCCCTATCGGTATCTACTGGACATTGAAACCTTTGATGAGGCTTAGATGGGACTCAGTGGCAGGCGCGTTCTGATTGGCCTGGGGGGTGGCATCGCCGCCTACAAAGTTTGTGAAGTTATTTCAACTTTGTTTCAGGCGGGAGTCGAACTGCGGGCGGTATTAACAGAAGCGGCCCGGGAATTTATCACGCCACTGACAATTTCCACACTCTGCCGTCATGCTAGCTACAGCGATGCCGATTTTTGGCAGCCCGTTTACAAGCGTCCTTTGCACATTACCCTGGGAGAATGGGCAGAAGCCATCTTGCTAGCCCCGCTGACGGCGAATACCTTAGGCAAGCTCGCCCACGGACTGGCGGACAATTTACTCACTAATACGGTGCTGGCTTCCCGTTGTCCCGTGTTGCTGGCTCCGGCGGCCAATACCGAGATGTGGGAGCAGGCTGCCGTTCAGCGCAATTGGCGGCAGTTACGCCAAGATTCCCGGTATTTAACGGTTGGCCCCGGATCGGGATTGCTGGCTTGCGATCGCGTGGGGGCAGGGCGCTTGGCTGAACCAGGGGAAATTGTGGCGGCGCTGGAGTCGCTGTTACTGACGGGCGGCAAGCAGGATTTGACGGGCAAACAGCTTTGATTAGTGCTGGGGGAACGCGGGAATACCTCGACCCGGTGAGGTTTTTAGGCAACCCCTCCACGGGAAAAATGGGCGTAGCTCTAGCCCAGGCGGGGGTGCATCGCGGTGCGGCAGTCACCCTAGTACACGGGGCGATGGAGGCGGATATACTGGCGCTTCTCCCCCAAATACGGCGGTTTCCGGTGACTAGCGCCACTGAAATGCGGGAAGCGATCCTGAGTGCCTTTCCGGCTGCGGATTGGACGATTATGGCCGCGGCCGTAGCTGATGTGAAACCTGCTGTTTATACTCCCTACAAGCTACCAAAGCGCGAATTGCCCGACAGTTTGCCCTTAGAACCCGTGACCGATATTTTGGCAGAATTGAGCGAAAAAAAGCGGGCAGGTCAGCGATTAATTGGTTTTGCCGCCCAGACCGGCGAAATTCTGGCCCCAGCTCTCGAAAATTGCAGCGCAAACAATTAGATGCGATCGCCGCCAATCCCATCGATCGCCCAGGGGTCGGATTTGGCAGCGAGACCAACGAAGCGGTGTTTCTGGATGCTCATGGACGACAGCAGACAATTTCTCCTGTAGCAAATTAGCCTTGGCCCACCAGCTACTAGATTTCGTGCAGGCCTTACCAGGATAGATACATTACTTGCGGAGATGGGAAGGCAATTCCACCTCCGGGAGCAACTGCTTGAGGTTGTCGGAGGAAATGGGGCCGTAGCTCAACACCGTGGGAATATCCACCGTAAAATCGACCATCGTGCCATTTTGGCCGTAGCGGCACTGACCGCCATCCACAATTAACGGCACTTTTCCGGCGAACAATTGCTTTGCAGTCGTAAAATTCCGCGCGATCGCATCCGGGGGCTGTTTGGCTGGCGTCACGGCGATGGCAAAGGGGGCCGTCTGGACGAGCTGCAAAATAAATTCATCGGGACAAACCAACATCAGAGATTTGCGACCCTGGAGAATAAATTGGGGAACGTTAGGGCGCGGGGGAACGAGGAAAGTAATGGGCAAGGGCAAGTGAGCGAGGAGTTGCTGGCAGGGGCTATTAATAACGCCAAATTCGGCGGCTTTGTCAGGACTGGTAAGGAGAGCGAGGGGATGGGGCACGGGCCATTCCTTAACGCGGGCTAATTCTGCTACCGCGTTGGGGTTAAAGGCTTGAGCGGCGATCGCATACACCGTTGCCATTGGTAGCACTAATACTTCGCCTGCTGCCAAGCGCTGCACAATCTCAGGAATTAGTTTTGCTGACTGGGGAGCCGTTTGGGTTTGCATTGAACCTGACCCTGGAATTTCGTAGCAAATTATACCCTTTTCCGGGAGCATGGCCGCCTGCAACCAGGGGGGGTCTTGGGGAATTGGGAGGACAAAGGGCGATCGCCAAATGCCATCGGTTGGTTTTTGTCTTACCAGTATTTGCCCCCTCCATAACCTATGCCTGGCTCTGAATGCTGCTGGCTGCTTCGAGTCAACGATGCCCTGAAGAAATCTTAACGATTGACTAAAATCGCAGGCCAACCCCGTCCCAAAAACTTAAAATGGTTTGTCTGCTGCCCCTGTGGGCAACGCTCGAATTAACTTTGCGATCGCCATGCTCAACCCGAACTTAGAAGAGATTCAACTCACCAAAGAAGAATATCAGCGCTACTCACGCCACATTATTTTGCCAGAAGTCGGTTTAGAAGGGCAAAAGCGCCTCAAAGCCGCCAGCGTTGCCTGTATCGGTACGGGCGGGCTAGGCTCTCCCCTGCTGTTGTACCTGGCCGCGGCAGGCATCGGCCGCATTGGCATTGTGGATTTTGATGTGGTCGATGAATCCAATCTCCAGCGCCAAATCATTCACGGAACCCCCTGGGTCGGCAAACCCAAAATTCACTCCGCTAAAAACCGCATTCTCGAAATCAACCCCACCTGCCAGGTAGACCTCTACGAAACTCGCCTAACCTCGGAAAATGCCCTCGATATCCTGGCTCCCTACGATATCATCATCGACGGGACAGATAACTTTCCCACCCGCTACCTGACCAACGATGCCTGCGTCCTGCTCAACAAACCCAACGTTTACGGCTCAATCTTCCGCTTTGAAGGCCAGGCGACGGTGTTTAACTACCAAGGCGGCCCCAACTACCGCGACCTGTTCCCCGAACCCCCGCCGCCGGGACTGGTTCCCTCCTGCGCGGAAGGCGGCGTCCTCGGCGTTCTTTGCGGCATCATTGGCACCATCCAAGCCACGGAAGCCATTAAGATGATCCTCGGCGCGCCCAACACCCTCAGCGGCCGCCTACTGCTCTACAACGCTCTGGACATGAGCTTCCGAGAGATGAAGCTGCGTTCCAATCCCCAACGCCCTATTATTGAAAAACTGGTAGACTACGAGCAGTTTTGTGGCATTCCCCAAGCCAAAGCGGAGGAGGCGAAGCGACAGATGCAACTGCAAGAAATGACGGTACAAGACTTAAAAGCCCTCATGGATAGTGGCGCAGCAGATTTTGTGTTAGTGGACGTTCGCAACCCTAACGAGTACGAAATCGCCAAAATTCCGGGATCTATCCTGGTTCCCCTGCCCGACATTGAAAGTGGAGCGGGCGTCGAGAAAATTCGCACCCTGGCCAGCGGCGATCGCTTAATTGCTCACTGCAAGATGGGCGGACGTTCGGCAAAAGCCCTGGGCATTCTTAAAGACGCTGGAATTGAAGGCACAAACCTCAAAGGCGGCATCCTCGCCTGGAGTCGCGAGGTGGATGCTTCTGTCCCAGAATATTAACCTAGCGATCGGGGAGGTGCTGAGCGTTACGCCTGGTTTTTTGCCCTGAGTTTCAGCCTCCCCCTTTCCCCTTCTTCCGTTCTCCTCTACAATCCCTTTAGGTTTTTCAACGCATCTTGGGAGCATGTCAATGTTTTTGCGTCGGATTTTGCGAGCGATCGCCTGCGTGCCTTTAATGGTGGGGCTACCGAGTGCGTCGGCTCAACTTCCAGATTTCAGACCGTCGGTGTTTCCGGGGATTCCCCGCCCCAACTACCGTAGATGCGCCGCCGAACTGCAAGCGAGCGGACTGCCCGGCAATCAAATCGCCGCTGCCTGTGCTTTAGCCCTGCGGCCGGAAGAATTATCGGCGTGCGTCCTAGATATTAACGCAGATACAACGGTTAGGGCGGAGGCCGCCCTGGAAGCCTGTTTTCGGGTTCGGCGTCCCGATGCCCTTGCCCGCTGCGTGGTTACTATTCAGGAGCGAACCATTGTGCCCTACACCGCCCGACTGACAGCGCCAGCAGCCCCCAAACAAAGCCTCAAGCAGGAAACCGTCCAACCCCAGCAGCAGCAACCGGGAACGGGAGGATCACCGCAACCGGAGACATTAAAACTTCAACCATCGGGAACTGTGACGGAATCGGCGGAATCTATCACTTTATTTGCTCTCAATACCTGCCGACGCAGCCTATTACCCGATCGCTTTTCCGATTGTGTCGTTGGTTTAGCCAATACCTTGCCCGATCTGGTTCCCACCGAGGCTATGCAAACCTGCATCAGTGCGGAAGATTTTCCCGACGATTTGTTTCCAGCCCTGAGCAACCCGCAGTAATACTCAATAAATGCTGTCAATATCCTGGGAGAAAGCGCAATAGCTGGCTCCCTTGCTTTTTTGGGAGCTAAGGAGATCGCCAAACAGAGACAGCGGTAGGATGGTTGCCGAGACATTCAGAGATAGCCGCCTCGCCCCAGACAGAGCCAAGGCGATGGCGATCGTGGGACAATAGTCCCAACCAGTTGAGCTGATTTTTTTCTATGACTCAGGCGAAAAACGTTCTCGGCGCGACCTTCAAGTCTGCTGCACTGGGCCGCTCACCGGATTCTACCGCACGGGCAAGTGCGAGACGGGGCCGCAAGATGGGGGCATCCATGTGGTTTGTGCGCAAGTAACGGCGGAATTTTTAGCCTTTACCCGTTCTCGCGGCAACGATCTCAGCACCCCAGTCCCTAACTTTAATTTTCCCGGTCTCCAACCCGGCGATCGCTGGTGTTTGTGTGTCAGCCGCTGGCAAGAAGCCCTGGCCGCTGGAGCAGCGCCTCCCATTGTTCTAGAGGCAACCCACGAAAAAACCCTGGAATTTGTTGCCCTCGACCAGCTTAAAGAACATGCAATCAACCTTGGCTAAACATTTTCGGGAATTTTGGCGAATTCTGGGGCGATTCCATCGGTTGTTGGCGGTGGGGTTGATTTGTGTGTTGCTGGGGGCTTGTAGCGCAGCGAGACCGCCTTTAGAGTTGGCGCCGCCGGGAGATATTGTGCAAAAGGCGATTTTGCTCCAGTTGGAACTGGCCCAGCAGCGCCTGGCCGAGCAACTGGATACGCCCCAGCCCCGTCCCAAAATCGGTAGTATCTCCGTCAAGCAACTCGACCCCCTTTATACTGACTCCCTGGCGACCTATCACTTGCAGGGAACCTATAACCTCCGCCTGCAACTGCCCCATCAGGAAATCTCCCAATCCAATCCCTTTGACATTTTCTTGCAGCGACAGATTGAAGGAAAAAGCTGGCGATTACTACGGGAGGAAAATCAGGGGGAGAATCAGCAATCTCAATGGTTTAGTTATTTGGTGCCTTAAATCTCCTGAGAATTCCTAAAGATAGTCAACAAAGCCGGAACATCTATTTGTCCAGAAGCGATCGCTTTTCTGTAGAGGCAAAATTTCGCTTTTCCTCAAATGAGGGAGGAAATTGTCCTCCAAAACCATCCTAGTATGGGATTTACTGTAGCTAGCTTCCGCTGTGTTTTTCTATAGTTATGGGCAGCCACTTAGGCGCTAAATCTGCACAATAGTCTGCAATTTCTTGAAAATTAAATCTCTGACAAACTTAAATTTTATTTTTCTAAAGTTTGGGTTCAGTTTAGCCCCTCAGCGAGCTTAGGGAGATTGCGGAGATATGGCAATGAGGATTTCTTGGCTTTACTCAATCTTAAAATTAATCAGCTTCCCTTTACGGGAAATTCACACAGAGAATCAGTATTTACGCTGCTGCTGTTACTGGTTTTTAGGGACATGATAGATGCCATAACGCCCAACAATTTTTCAGATAACTGCAATGTATACCCAATTCTACTTACTCGTTGACGGCTGGCTTGTGCCCACCAGTTTTTTGCGAATTAAGCAAGAGCCAATTGCTGCTTTCTATCCTGTAATTGACACTAAAACCGGGATAAGTGGCGAAGAGTGGCAGGCAATCCAAACTTTTTTTACCAGTCAAGCCAACGAGAATGACATTGAAAAACTCTAGGCTGATATTTTTAGAAAACAGGAGATTTTGTCGGGGAAATAAGGGCAAAAAGCCACGGTTATTTAGAGGTTAGCTATCTGTTAAATTTGGTTTTGTGGGAAATTCCTGACGGATTGTGGGACGCCATTTATTGTTACCCAATCGAGATCAATCTAAAAATGCAGGAAAGTTGCCAAATTTTGCCGATCGCTAGCCTCCGTTTTTTCGTTGGCGATCGCCCCAGAGGCGGCGGGCCAGATTGGGCAATTGACAGCGCTAAGATGATTAAGAACGCTTAGGCGGTGCGCTGCATGGTTTCAGTCAATCAGGCTCATCTGGATACGATTCGCATTCGCGGAGCCAGACAGCATAATCTCAAGAATATCGACCTAGAGTTACCCAGAAACCGCTTAATCGTGTTTACGGGGGTTTCTGGTTCGGGAAAGTCATCTCTGGCCTTTGATACAATTTTTGCCGAGGGACAGCGACGCTACGTTGAATCCCTGAGCGCCTACGCCCGTCAGTTTTTGGGACAGCTCGACAAGCCCGATGTGGACGCCATTGAGGGACTTAGCCCCGCCATTTCCATCGATCAAAAGTCCACCTCCCACAATCCCCGCTCTACGGTAGGAACGGTGACGGAAATCTACGATTATCTGCGCCTCCTCTTTGGTCGGGCGGGAGAACCCCACTGTCCCCTTTGCGATCGCAACATTGCCCCCCAAACCCTAGATGAAATGGTGGATCGGGTAATGGCGCTGCCGGAGCGCACCCGCTTTCAGATTCTGGCACCTGTGGTACGGGGCAAGAAGGGAACCCACAAACAATTGCTCTCTGCCCTAGCGGCCAGGATTGTGCGGTGCGGGTGGATGGCGAGGTGCGGGACTCTCCGATGCCATTGAGCTGGACAAGAATCATC
>JAAUTE010000102.1 GCA_012031815.1 Chloroflexaceae bacterium | reverse complement strand
CCGCCCCAATCAATCCCTGCAAATAACG
This sequence comes from Chloroflexaceae bacterium, assembly GCA_012031815.1. Classification (GTDB taxonomy): domain Bacteria; phylum Cyanobacteriota; class Cyanobacteriia; order Cyanobacteriales; family JAAUTE01; genus JAAUTE01. Next base: position 13,155 of record JAAUTE010000102.1, on the reverse strand, counting down.
GGTCTGTTCCCCCGTCAGGTTTTCATAGGCTAACTGCTGTTTGCCCACCCAGGCGCGATCGCCTGCTGCCACTGCTGCTGCTGCTGCTCTAAGCGTTGCTGGGCCTGCAACTCCCAGTGACGCAACTGACTGACCAGGCGGGGCGGCTCCTGGGTACGGGAGGGGAGCAAACGCTGCTGCAACTGTTGCCAACCCTGCTGCTGTAGCGCTCTCAATTGGGCTGTAATATCAATCCCCGCTCGCAACTGTTGCTCTAGTTGGCGCAGTCGCTGCACTTCCTGGTTTTCCAGCCGGACATATCGCCGTTTTTCACCACTCATGATTGCTATTTACCGTTTAATTTAGAGATTCCTTCCTTGCTAGAAGAGCCGAAAACTAATCGGGGCCGGTCGCGGACTGGCAGGAACCGCATAACCCAAAAAATTCCAGAGTGTGGTAATAAACCTTGAACTGGTGAGAGTGGGCTAAGCGGTTTTCCAGCTCCTCCACGGGACATTCATCAATGGGAATGGAGGTTCCACAATTAACGCAGGTCAGGTGGTGCTGGTCTTGCTGAACGCAGCTATAGAGAGACTCATTGTTAGCGAGGGTTCTGACTTGGACAACGCCTTCCCGCTTAAGGGCTTCCAGAGCGCGATAAACCGTTGCTAATCCCAGATTTTGCTGCCGATTCCTCAATTCCGTATAGAGGGTTTGGGCTGAGACGGGCTGATGGAGGGCGTTGAGCAAGTTGAGAATGCGCTCTTGGGAGCGAGTGCGCGGGACTTTCATGGGGTGAAGGCAGTTGCTAGGTCAGGGAAGCCTTTTGCGTCCAAACAAGGGCTTGCTTGCGCTTAACTTCTATCTTAGTGTGAGACGGCTGGCTCCCCTTGACCCCAAAAACCCCTGATTCTGGCTTATGGCAGCGGCCTACAACCTTCCCTATTTCTTGCCAGCCTCACTGATTTTCTTCTTCTAGGAGGGCCTCGTAACGGGTTGCGCGGAGGCGATCGCGAATTTCCTCGAAGTTAATGATAATATCTGGTAACTTGTGGGGGTTGGTGCGATCCAGCTGAACGGTCACTGGATGGGGCGGAAGCTCACAAAAACCCAGGATTTTGTGATAAGCAACGGTGGGGTCTTCCAATACATCCTGCTCGTAGGTTAACCACAGACAGTCCTGGCCTAACGCCGACTTGAGCTGGGCGTAAAAATTGGCAAAGACATCAATCCCCGCAATTACGCGATCGGCATCTAGCTCTACTTGAACGGCACTGTTTTTGATGCGATTGGCTTTGTTACCGCCGGAGCGGACATGATACTGCTTGGTCTTGCTGGCAACTGTTGCAGAAACCACAATTCGCAAATAATTCTGCCGTTCCAAAACCACCTGTTTCGCGAAACCTATTTTATTTAAAAAGTTCAATGCTTGGGGAATCCCGACGCTCAATCTTTGGAGATGACCTTGTTTGATTTCCAGGCCATAGGCGTTAGTCCCGCCCCTGAGCATACTGTAGCGAATATGACGCTCAGCATCCCGCCAAACCGCAGCCTTATCAGGATTATCGGCGTTTTCATGGGAAAATACTCTAGAATTTCTCCTCCCCAACAAATACGGGGATGTTGTGCCAGTAGATTGCCAACAACTGTGCTGCCAACGCGACCGGCGTGCCACAGACAAATGTTGGTGGGTCGAAAAATTGAGATTGGCCCCAGGGCTAAGCTTAAAAAATCTTTGATGAAGGATTTCACCACCATTGCGATCGCCTGTCCTTAAATAGAGGAAAACGGTTTCAACATCAGGGTAGGCGCTTTAACCTCCGGTGTCTAGAGTAGGAAACCAGGGGAATCGCTTCCTGAAATGTCTTGCGGGATTTCCGCTTAAAATTAACCTAAATCAGTATTTAAGCGGATTAATGAAAGCCATCTCAAATTTTCGGTTGCCGTCACCCCTACAGCCAGGGGATTTAGTGCGAGTTATTGCCCCCAGTGGGGCGATTCAGGAGTGGGCGCAATTGGAAGCGGGGCTAGAAATTTGGCGATCGCAAGGCTATCGGCTGGAAATTGACCCAACCTGTCGGTTGCGGGCGGGATACCTGGCGGGGCGGGACGAGGAGCGGCGTCAAGGGTTGGTGGCGGCCTGGGGTGATCCGGACTGTCGGGCGATTATCGCTGCCAGGGGGGGCTATGGCTGCGCGCGGCTGTTGGAAGCTGGTTCCTGGCTGCCAGATCAATTAGTCGAACCAAAGTGGCTGTTGGGGTTTTCTGATATTACAACCCTGCTGTGGAGTCTGGCCGGGGCTGGAATTGGCAGCCTGCACGGGCCCGTTCTATCAACGCTGGCGGGAGAACCAGATTGGTCGCGATCGCGCTTGTTTGCGGCCCTGGAAGGCGGAGAATTGCCGCCGCTGGTCGGTGAGGGCTGGGGGAGGCGGTCAAGCCCAGGGTATCCTACTGGCGGGAAATTTAACCGTGGCAACCTATCTCTTGCAGACCCCCTGGCAGCCCTCGTTGGCAGGAGCAATCTTGGCCCTGGAGGATGTAGCGGAGGTTCCCTATCGCTTAGATCGCCTGTTGACCTACTGGCGCTTGACGGGAGCTTTAAAAAACCTGGCGGGGATTGCCCTGGGCCGGTTTAGCCGCTGCGACCCACCCCACAAGGGCGACTGGACGGCCCAACAGGTTTTACGAGACCGCTTGGGGGATTTGGGCCTGCCCATTGTTGCTAACCTTCCCTTTGGCCACGACGGCCCCAATGCCACCCTGCCCATCGGCCGACGGGTTTATCTGGATGGGGAAAGCGGCTGTTTGCGCTGTGAGTCTATCGCTACGGCTAAAGCCTAATTCCACCCGATTCATTAAGCGATCGCCCCTGGGGAGCCAACTGGGCCAGTAGATGGGCCACGGACATTCCTGTGCAAAAATAGTAAGGCTGCTCCAACCTGTGCAATTTGGATCGACGTTTATCGGGAGAAGAACCTTGGTTATGAAAATTGGCGATCGCGTTTGCGTAGCAAAGTCAGTTGTAGTCTATCACCATCCAGCCCACAAAAAAGAAGCCTTCGATTTGAAAGGGCAAGCCGGAGAAATCATTAATATCGTCAACCACTGGCAAGGCCGGCCGGTCAGCGCGAATCTCCCGATCCTGGTGCAGTTTGAGCCTAAATTCCGCGCTCACTTGCGGGAGGACGAACTGGAAATCATTCCCGCTGAGGACACCGGGGCTAGCTTGGCTGACCCCTAAACTACCATGAAGATAGCAGCCCCCATTGCCCTCCCCCGGCGTTCTATGCCGAGCCTGCACCTATGCTTTGGCCCTACACCAGTCCTGGCATTCCCGATACCCTTTTTGAGTGTTTGCCGGGAATTCCGTTGAGCAAGCGAGAAGTCCGTCTGTTGATGATTTCAGCGCTGCGACTCCAAACAGACTCAATTTTGTGGGATATTGGGGCAGGCACTGGTACTATCCCCGTAGAAGCAGGCTTACTCTGTCCCGCCGGTCAAATTGTCGCTGTCGAACGGGATGAAGAGGTTGCAAGCCTGATCCGCCGCAATTGCGATCGCTTTGGCGTGGGTAACGTAGAGGTGTTTGAAGGGAGTGCCCCCGATTGTTTCAGCGCGCTACAGCCCCAACCCGACCGGGTCTGCCTGGAGGGAGGAAAGCCTTTGAAAACGTTATTAGAGCAGCTTTGGCAGTATTTACCCCCTGGCGGACGGCTGGTGGCAACCGCGGGAAATTTAGAAAGCCTCTACACCCTCTCCGCCGGACTCGCTGAGGTGCGAGCTTGTCAGGTTGAGGTGGTTCAGGCTGCCGTCAATCGCCTGGAAGCTCGCGGATTGCAGCAAGTGTTTGCCGCTGTCGATCCGGTCTTCATTTTGAGCGGAGAAAAGCTGTAATCTAGAGTGAGAAACCCTGTTAAGTTTTACTAACCCGCCTCATTTTTTCCGGCTGCCCCTATGTCTTGGTCTCGTTTTGTCAGTGCCATTGTGGCGATCGCGATCGCCTTAAGCATGATTGTGATTGGGGGTGGTTTTTACCCTCGGCTTTTTGTTTGATTGTTTTTTGGGCGAACTAGAGTATTTTCGGCTAGTTTGGGCGAAAGGAATTGAACCTGCCGCCAAAACGACCCTGGTTTTGTCCCAGGTGCTGCTGATTGTCGCTGCGGTAGCGCCCTCTCTGACCGATGCGGCCTTTCCGCTGGCGGGGGGCGTCATCTGTTTTTATCTACTGTTTCAGCCTAAATTTGCCACAATTGCCGATATTTCCACCTCAATTCTGGGACTGTTTTACGGGGGATACTTGCCCAGCTATTGGATACGACTGCGGGTCGGCATGGCCCAAGCCGCAACGGCAGCCGACTCCAGCGCTTCAAGCCCGTTAATGGGATATTTTCCCCATTCCTGGTCGGATTTGTCCAATTTGCCGGAAGCTTTGGAAGTGACGTTTCTGGCCTTTGGCTGCATTTGGGCGGCGGATATTGGCGCTTACGTTATGGGGAAATGCGTGGGCCGCACCCAGCTTTCGTTTATTAGCCCCAAAAAAACCGTGGAGGGGGCTTTCTTTGGCATTTTGGGTAGCATGATCGTAGCCAGTGCAGGGGCTTGGTACTTGCAGTGGCCCTTCTGGCAGATGAGTGGAGCCTTGCTGGGTTTGCTGGTGGGAATTGTGAGCTTGCTGGGGGATTTGACAGAATCTATGATGAAACGAGATGCAGGGGTCAAGGATTCGGGTCAGATCATTCCCGGTCACGGCGGCATCCTCGATCGCACCGACAGCTATGTGTTTACCGGGACACTGATATACTACTTTGTGACCCTGTTTTTACCATTACTAGCAACCTTAACGCCTTAAGCGGCTTAAGCTACGGGCGGGGTATCGTCGCTGTCATCATCGGAACCAAAGGGGTCTTTGCCGATGCCAAGATCTTTTTTGGAGCGCTTGAGGGCTTTCCAGAGATCCTTGATCTGGTGATAGGCGTCGTGGGGCGCAATTTTGCCGGCGGTTTCCAGGCTACAGATATAGCCGATTTTGTGGGTAAATTCTTGTAAATTGGCGTTAAAAACCAAGTTTTCTGGTTTTACATCGCCCCGATAGGTGGCACGGGGATAGAGAAAATTATCTTTGTCTAAATCCATAGATTCTTGCTGGCTCTCCGCCAACGTTGGTGTGCTCCTCCATTGTAGGGATTATCCACCCGCTTTCTGACCGCCTAGAGAGCAGAGGGACAGGGGATAATTGTAAAGAAAGTTAAAGCGATCGCCCCCCATGACTGAGAATTCGATTGCCTCCTCCGCACCCTTGCCGCCGGGCAGTTTTGGCTGGCCCATTGTCGGCGAAACTTGGGAATTTCTGCGCAACCCCGACTTTATTCCCCGGCGCTACCGCCGCTACGGGCCGATTTTCAAAACCCACATTCTGGGCCGTCCGACGGTGGTTCTCTGCGGCCCCCAAGGCAACGGATTTTGCTGGCCAGCCATGAAGATCATTTTCCTGGCCCGATGGCTGGCCAAAAACCTTTAAAGAACTGTTAGGCCGGTCTTTATTTTTGATGGAGGGAGCCGAACACCGCCGCAACCGCAAGCTCCTCATGCCTGCCTTTCACGGCCCGGCTTTGGCCAACTATGCCACCACCATGACGGCCATTTGCGATCGCTATTTGCAGCGCTGGGAAACCCTGGGGGAATTCACCTGGCTGCCAGAACTTAAGGAAATGACCTTTGATATTGCCAGTACGCTGTTAATCGGCAGCGAACCCGGCCCCCTCACCCAACGGCTTTCCCGCTGGTTTAGCCAGCTTACCCAGGGTCTATTTACCCTGCCCCTGTCCTGGCCCGGCACCCCCTACCACAAGGCACTGCGAGCCAGGGATAATTTGCTAGCCCACCTGGAAAACACCGTCAAGCAACGTCAAAACCAGCCCACCCAAGACGCTCTGGGATTGCTCGTTGCCAGCCGCGATGAAGGGGGCGATCGCCTTAGTTTGGCAGAAATTAAAGTACAAGCCCTGCTGATGCTCTTTGCGGGTCATGAAACCACCACTTCTCTGCTGACCAATTTAGCTCTGGCCCTGGCCCAGCACCCGGCCGTCCTCGCCCAACTCCGGGCCGAACAGGCCTCCTTTGCCAATGCTGCGCCCACCCCCGACCAGCTCAAATCCATGCCTTATCTGGATCGGGTTCTCAAGGAAGTTGAGCGCTGCTATCCCCCCATTGGCGGCGGTTTCCGGGGCGTGGTGAAACCCTTTGTGTTTAATGGCTATGCCGTGCCGTCGGGCTGGCTGGCGACCTACAGTATTAGCGCCACCCACCAAGACGGAGCAGTCTACAGCGATCCCCTTACCTTTAATCCCGATCGCTTTCTTACCCAGGAAAAGCTCCCTGACTATAGTTTGGTAGGGTTTGGGGGTGGCCCCCGGTTTTGTTTGGGTTATGCCTTCGCCCAAATGGAGATGAAACTCTTTGCCGCCCTGCTGTTGCGCCGCTACCACTGGGAACTGTTGCCCCGCCAAGACCTCCGCCAAGTCGCCATACCGAGCTTGCATCCCCGCTCTGGATTGAAGGTTCGTTTCCGCAAGCTATAATGGCTGCTATCTTGTCGCTACGGGGAGTCACTGCCGGCCCCAGCGCCCTATTTTTCTTGCGATCGCCCATGACTGCTGAATCGTCCCAACCCCAATCCACCTTTGCCGAAATTCGCGCCAATCGCCTGGAAAAAGTGAAACAGTTGCGGGCGCTGGGCCTTAACCCCTACGCCTACCGCTGGGAATCTAGCGATCGGGCCGCTGCACTGCAAGAACAATATGCTGGGCTGGCCAAGGGGGAGGAAGTGGCAGCAACGGTGCAAATTGCCGGACGAATCCTGGCCCGGCGGGTCTTCGGTAAACTGGCTTTTTTTACATTGCAGGATGAAAGCGGCACCATTCAGCTTTACCTGGACAAACCCAAAATTACCGACGCCATGAGCGCCATTCCCGATGCCTTCGAGCAGCTTAAGAAGCTAACCGATGTGGGCGACATTATTGGCGTTAAAGGCACGATCAAGCGCACGGAAAAGGGCGAACTGTCGGTTTATGTCAGCGAGTACGAAATTCTCACCAAATCCCTGCTGCCCCTACCGGATAAATGGCACGGGCTGACCGATACGGAAAAGCGCTATCGCCAGCGCTATGTCGATCTGATTGTCAATCCTCAGGCGCGGGAAACCTTTCGCCGCCGCGCCCAGATTACGGCGGCCATTCGCCGCTACCTGGAAGCCCAGGAATTTTTGGAGATCGAGACCCCCGTCCTGCAAACGGAAGCCGGTGGCGCCGATGCCCGTCCCTTCGTGACCTTCCATAACACCCTGGAGATGGATCTGTATTTGCGGATCGCCACCGAGCTACACTTGAAGCGTTTAATGGTCGGCGGCTTTGAGCGGGTGTTTGAATTGGGGCGCGTGTTTCGCAACGAGGGCGTGTCCACCCGCCACAACCCGGAATTTACCTCCATTGAGATTTATCAGGCTTACGCCGACTACAACGACATGATGGTGCTGACGGAAACCCTCATTAGCACCGTCGCCCAGGAAGTGTTGGGAACTACGCAAGTCCACTATCAAGGTCAGGAAATTAACCTGGCTCCGCCCTGGCGGCGTTTTGACCATGCATGACCTGGTACGGCAGCAAACGGGCCTGGATTTGCGTCAGTTTGACCGTTTTGACGAAGGGAAGGCCGCGGCTCAAGGGGCGGGGATTGAGGTTCCTGCCACCTGTACCACCCTCGGTAAATTGCTCAATGAAGCCTTTGAGCAAAAAGTCGAGGCGACCCTGATCCAGCCCACCTTTGTCCTGGATTTTCCTCTGGAAATATCTCCCCTGGCCAAGCCCCACCGATCGCAGCCGGGATTGGTGGAGCGCTTTGAATTGTTTATTGTCGGGCGGGAGCTGGCCAATAGTTTTTCGGAGTTAACCGATCCCCTCGACCAGCGCCAGCGTCTGGAAGAGCAGGCCAGCCGCAAAGCCGCCGGGGATTTAGAAGCCCATGATGTGGATGAAGATTTCCTGGCCGCTCTGGAGTACGGCATGCCTCCGGCGGGAGGGTTGGGCATTGGCATCGATCGCCTGGTAATGTTGCTGACCAATTCGGCCAGCATCCGTGATGTGATTGCCTTTCCCCTGCTGAAAAGTACGAGCAGTGCCATTGCTTCCCTGGATTACGACCCGGACAAACAGATCCTGCGGGTGCAGTTTAATAACGGCAGTGTCTATCGCTACTACGACGTACCATCCTCCCTCTACCAGTCCCTCAAAGACGCCCCTTCCTTGGGTCAGTTTTTCAACCAGCAGATCCGCGATCGATTCGGTTGTGATCGCGAAGTGTAATTGCGCTGACTGACACAACCGTGCTAGAGCGTTAATTGATCGACGCTAGCTGGCCCAAAGACAAACCAGAATTTGCCTTGGGTTTGCCATCAACCGATGCCTTAACGATCTGGAGGCTTTCGCTCTAAAGGCATATCTCCTACCTAAAAAAATGCGCTTTAATGAGGTGCAGTTCTCCTACTACTGGCCCTCTGGGTGATTCCACATGGAGCGCAACGATGCTAGAAAATCTACGATTAATTGCGAGCAAGAACCCAGGCAGCCCTTTGAACTCTCACTAAGTACTACAGCCTGGGAAATTCTCAACCAACAGGCGCGATCGCAAGGTATTTCTCCCTCAGTATTAATTGAACAATGGGCGCACCAAAGGCAGGACACCTCTGGCTCTAGGCCAGAGCCTGGGACTAAAGTCTCCGCTGGTTTTGGCTGTCAGCAGGCAGAGGCAGCCAGGACCAGGGCTAACCAGGAATTGGCCGCCGGTAACGCCGAGCTGCTCCAGCTCAACGAAGAGTTACAAATCACCCTAGAGGAGCTGGCCGTTGCCGAAGAAGAACTGCGAGTGCAGAATCAGCAGCTAGAAATCGAGCGACAGCGCTACCAGGATTTATTCAACTTTGCCCCGATGGTTATCTGGTGACTGACCCCCAGGGACGGATTCAGGAAGTCAACCAGAAAATGACGTTTTTGCTGGAAACCGAAGGGGCTTGGCTGCTGGGCAAACCCCTCAGTGCCTTTATTGACCTGGCTGATGCTCCCCAATTTCGCGAGTTACTCCAGCACCTGCCCAAGCAGCCGGGATTGCAAACGGTGACGCTCCGTTTTCGTCCACCCAGGTGCTCACTCTTTACCGCTGAAGTTACCGTGACGGCGATGCGGGACGGGAAAGGCACGCTCCTGGGTTATCGCTGGTTAGTGCGGGATATTTCCGCCAGGCTAGTCGCCGATGCCGCCCTGTTTGAGAGTGAGGAACGCTTCCGCCAGCTTGCCGAAAATATCGATGCTGCCTTCTGGGTTCTTGACTATCCCCAGCGTCGGGTGGTTTACGTTAGCCCCGCCTATCAGCGCCTCTGGGGCCTAGACTCCCAGGCACTTTACCGGGATTTCCGCACTTGGACAGCTCGAGTTCATCCTGACGATCAGGTCGCGTAGAGCAGGCCTTCCAAACAAAAGCCTTGGCCGGACAGTTTGATGAAGAATATCGCTTCCAGCTCGACGATGGCAGTTGGCGCTGGATTCGTGATCGCTGCTATCCCGTGCGAGATGGAGCGGGAGCCGTCTATCGCCTGACGGGAATTGCCGAAGATATCACCGAGGACAAACAAGCCCAGGCAGCCCTCCAGGAAAGCCAGGAACGGCTGGTGTTGGCGATGGAAGCGGCGGGCATGGGCAGTTGGGAGTGGAACATTCAGACGGGAGCCGTGGTTTGGTCGGCTAACCTGGAGCGCTTGTTTGGCCTGACACCGGGAACCTTCAGCGGGCGCTACGAAACCGTGGTGAATGCCATCCACCCCGACGATCGGGAACTGGTACTCAAAACCATTTGGCGATCGCTCCAGGAAAAGACAGACTATAGCTTTGAGTTTCGCTTCTTCAGGGCTGACGGCACGATTCGCTGGGCCCTGGCTAAGGGGCGAGGATTTTATGACGAGCGGGGCCGGCCGGTACGCATGACGGGAGTGGATCTCGACATTACCATCCGCAAACAGGCAGAAGCCCTGCAAAAAGAACTTTTGGAGCGGCAGCAACAGGCCAACGAACGCTATCGCCTGGCTACCTCGGCGGTGAATGGTCTGATCTATGACTGGGACATCCAGCGCGATCGCATTGAGCGCACCGAGGGCTTGAAACAACTGCTGGGCTATGAACCGCAGGAGGCAGACCCCTCCATTGAATGGTGGCAAGAGCGGATACACCCGGCGGATCTGCCCCACCTGCCCACCTCCCCAGAAACGACACCAACGGAGAACGACTGCTACCAGTTTGAATACCGGGTGCGCCACCGTCAGGGTCATTATCTGTGGGTTTTAGACCGGGGCCTGATCCTCCGCGATCGCAGCGGCCGGCCCCAGCGGGTGGTGGGCTATTCCACGGACATTAGCGATCGCAAGCGCACGGAAAAATCCCTGCACGATGCCCTGGGGCGGCTGGAGTTGCTCGTGGATCGCTCGCCCTTGGCGGTAATTGAGTGGGATGGGCAATTGCGGGTGAAGCGCTGGTCGGCGGAAGCGGAAAGACTCTTTGGCTGGCCCGCCGCAGAAGTACTGGGCAAAGGGTTTGGGGAGTGGCCCCTGGTGTTGCCCCAAGAGTGGGAGCCGGTGGCCGCAGGACTGGCTTGTCTCCAGCGTGGGGGTGAATCCCGCCAGCGGGTCTGTCAGCGCAACTATACAAAAGCCGGAACCGCCATCCAGTGCGAGTGGCACAATTCCGCGATCGCCGACGAAGAGGGCAAGGTTCTGGCGGTGCTGTCTCTGGTGCAGGATATTACCCAGCGCCTGGCCCTGGAAGCCGAGCGGGACAGCCTCCTGGCCCAAGAACAGGCCGCTCGCCAGCAAGCGGAAACGGCTAACCGCATTAAAGATGAGTTTTTGGCAGTCCTCTCCCACGAATTGCGATCGCCCCTGAATCCAATTTTGGGCTGGTGTCAGTTGTTGCGATCGCGGCAATTTGATGGAGAGAAGCAGGCAGAAGGGCTAGCCACCATTGAGCGCAATGCTCGCTTGCTGACCCAATTGATCGACGATCTGCTGGATGTGGCTCGGATTTTGCGGGGGAAGATGGCGCTGAAGCTGGGGCCAGTGAATTTGCGCCTGGCCATTGAGGGGGCCCTGGAGACTATCCGTAGCGCCGCCCTGGCCAAGAAGATTGCCCTGGAGACGGACTTGGCAGAGGTGGGCCCGGTGGCAGGGGATGGGGGGCGCTTGCAGCAGATTGTCTGGAATTTACTCGCCAATGCGGTCAAGTTTACCCCCACGGGCGGGCGGGTGACCCTGCGCCTAGAACAGGTGGAAGGACAAGCCCAAATTCTGGTCAGCGATACGGGCAAGGGTATTTGCGGAGAGTTTCTGCCCTACCTGTTTGAATCCTTTCGCCAGGAAGATGCTTCCATTACCCGGCGTTACGGCGGCTTGGGCTTGGGTTTGGCCATTGTGCGCCATCTGGTGGAACTGCACGGCGGGACGGTGGCCGCCTACAGTGAGGGGGAAAATTTAGGGGCAACCTTTACGGTGCGCCTGCCCTTGCTGCCCATCCCCAAGGCGGTAGCCCCGGCGGAGCCGTCCCAGGATGGGGTCAGCTTGTCGGGATTGCGGATATTGGTTGTGGAAGATGATGAGGACAGCCGCCAATTGCTGCGTTTTTTCTTGGAAGCCTATGGGGCGCAGGTAGAAACCCTGGCGTCGGCAGAGAAGGGTTTACAAATTGTCGTCGCCTTTCAGCCGGATCTCTTAATCAGCGATATCAGTATGCCCAATGAAGATGGCTATTCCCTCCTACAGCGGGTGCGATCGCTCTCGGCGGATCGGGGCGGCAAGATTCCGGCGATCGCCTTAACGGCCTATGCGCGATCGGAGGATTGCCAGCGGGCTTTACAGGCTGGATTCCAACAGCATATCCCCAAACCCCTGGAGCCAAAACGGTTACTGGCGGCGATTCGGAAGGTGGTTGCCGCGCCTCCTGGGGGAGATTTTCCGGGAGAGGGAAAGTAGGCGACATGAGACAACGCCTAGAGCAAGGGACAATGAAATCAATAAAGTGGAAGGTAGAATCGACCGTTAGCGCTGTCTTCCCTGACCTCAATGGATTTATTGCGATCGCTCCCCCTAGGGCTATACCTGGAAAAACCTTACACCTGGCTGCACCAACTCGATCCCCGCGTGAAATTGGCTTGGCTGCTGAGTTTTCTGCTAACCCCGTTGCTGGCCAATCCCCCCTGGCGGATTGCGTTAGTTGTGTTGCTGATCGCCTTGACCCTGACGGCGGGCATTCCCTGGCGAACCTGGCGACAACAAATGGGTTGGTTGCTCCTACTCTGTATCCTGGTCTTTGTGCTCACGGCGATCGCCCCCGACAGTTTTGCCATTGACTATCAGCCGCGCCTGAGAGAAGCTATCCATTCCCCCGCCGGCCGACGGCTATCAGTATGTCTTAGTAGAGCAGGGCTGGCTGACCGTTACCCGTCAATCTCTGGATCTGGCCCTCCGCATCAGTACGCTGATTTTTACCCTGATCTACAGCTCCAATCTTTTTTTGCTGGCCACGGCTCCCGAAGAAATTGCCATTGGCCTGGAAGCTTGGCTGCGGCCCCTGCAATCTTTGGGGGTTCCCGTCACTGAAATTATCCTGACCCTGACCCTCTCCCTGCGCTTCATTCCCCTGGTACTCGAAGAAGTCCAAAACCTCAGCCGCTCGGTGCAAACCCGCGCCATCAACTGGAAAAAACTAGGCATCCGCGGCAGTTTGCAACTCTGGTTGGGTGTGGCCGAACGCCTCCTGGAAAACCTGCTCCGCCGCGCTGAACAAATTGCCCTGGCGATGGATGCTCGCGGCTTTACCCATCCCAATCAGCACCGCGTTCAGTGGCATCAGTTGCGCCTCGGCCTCGGTGATGGCCTTGCGATCGCCTTTTTGATTGCTTTCTGGGTAGTCAGACTGGGCTGGGGAAACGGGTAAAGGGAACGGGGAACAGGCAATAGGGAACAGAAAAGGGAGCTTGTAATGTCATCCCGCACTGCTGCAATGTCATTTCCCCAAGCCGCAATACCATTTCCCCAAGCTGCAATGCCATCCCGCACTGCTGCAATATCATCCCGCACTGTTG
>JAAUTE010000101.1 GCA_012031815.1 Chloroflexaceae bacterium | reverse complement strand
TTTGACCCTGGATGCCCGTTATGCAGTGAGTAATGGAGTCGTGTTTGCGGCCTTTGTCCATCCGCTCTCGACCCTGGACGAGCGGGATTTTCTCTCGGCGCTGCGGCAGGTATCTCAGCTTGTGAGAAATTTTGGGACGAGCTATTCTAGCGGGGCGCTCTCTTTTGGCCCTGGGGAGGGGCGTCAGGCTCCAGAAGGGAATAACCTACAGATTTAAGCCATGAAACCTGGTTTAATTCGACTTTCGCAGGCTCACCTCAATTTGCTTCAGCGTTGTCCGCCCCAGTTTCAGCAGGTCTATCTCGACCAGTTGCGATCGCCCTAGCCCCCCAGCAGCAGGCAAAGTTAGCCTGGGGTAATCGGTTTCACTTGCTAATGCAGCAGCGGGAGTTAGGGTTGCCGATCGCGGGATTGTTGACGGCGGACGAGGAGTTAGGAGGAGCGGTAGCAGGATTGTTGGCGGCGGCCCCAGAGCTTTTTCACCCAGCGGACGGTGCTCTTGCACAGGGGCTTCCCCTGCGCGAGGCGGAACATAGCCGGACGCTGGCGGTGGGGCATTATTTACTGACAGTCATTTACGATTTGGCGATCGCTAGCGAGGAGCGGGGATTAATTATTGATTGGAAGACCTACCAGCAGAAACCGAAGCGGGAAAATTTAGGGCAAGATTGGCAGACGCGTCTATATTTATATGTCTGGGCCGAGACTTCCGATTATCTGCCAGAGCAGTTGGAGATGATCTATTGGTTTGTGCGGGGCAAGATTGAGCGGGAGCAATTTGTTTATAACAGCAGCCAGCACCAAAAAACCCGACAGGATTTGCAGAAATTGCTGGGGAATTTAGACTTTTGGCTGGAAGATTATCTAGAGAGAAATATTCCCTTTCCCCACGGGCCAAATTGCGAAACCGATTGTCCCCATGAAAGCACTTATTTGGCAAGGCATGTTAGCTCAAATCCGCAAAGTAAAGCAGATTGGCTGACCTGTTTGAGTGAAATCGCCGAGATAACCCTGTAGGAGCTAGAACAAGTCTCTTTTTCCAGTCTTAATCGATATTTTAGCACTGATTCCACCCGAATTATCGTTGCTGTTCCTGGCCACTCCGGTAAACTCCCTTCTGGTATTTCACCTTGCTCGCAGGTTGCCTCTGGTCGAAATTGGATTCCAACGAAGCGATAAAATTTGGGTTTATTGCCTTTAACTGCTGCTAAATAGTGATTTCCTGTCTTTCTAATCGGTCTAATCATTTTTTGGCTATTAATGGCATCAAAGGCGAAAAAACTGCTGATAAAGCCAATTTTTTGATAAATTTTGGCGGCGCTGTCACCTCGTTGCTTCCAGGTGTCACCGAATGCTGAAGCCTTAGAAGCCTTTCCTAGAGTAGTATCGTACCGTTTCCATGAGTGGCTAACTCGCAATTGAAGATGTCTTTGCCGCTCACCAAGAACGTTTGGGCTATTTTTGGGGATAATTCTTGTTTGAGTACCTCTAAGATAATTATTACTGGAGTATCCTGTCGGAACCAGAGGCAGGCAGTGGAAGTGAGGATGGGTCAATCAGCCGATCCGTCGCTGCTCTGGTGATCTCCGTTGATCGCAACTACTAGACATCTCCAGAAAAGAACCTGGAACTCTGATTCTGCCTGAGCCGGAAGCTAATTTTTGGAAAGGTCTAATCAGGAATTAAACCTTTGTTGAGTAAAAGTTTTCTGAGGTCACAGTGAGGCACACTAGAATAGTGGCGGGCGCTTCCTGCCATAAACCAGGTGACGTCTCGAAGAAATATTGATTTTTCTAACAATCTCTTCATCCTCTGCCAAGAACCGGAAGTCGCTCTTGAAAATAGTTGGTTCCTGCGGTAAGCTTACCTGATTTATTTTTTCCAAGACTACTTTAGCCCTAACCTACCCCATGCTTGGTCAAACGCAATTGTCAATAAAACTCCTGGGGGCAGCACTGTTGCTATCATTGCTTTCTGTGGCTTGTAAAAGTGAACCCACCACGCAAGTCAGCGGGCCGCCTCCTGTTCCTGTAAAACTAAAAGTTTTAGAAACCGCTACTTTAATTACCAGTGGCGAATACGTCGGCACCCTGGAAGCGACACAGCGGGTCAATTTAGCACCCCGAATTAGTGGTCGGATTTTAGAAATCATGGTGGAACAGGGGGAAACCATCACCCAGGGGCAGCCCTTGGTCAAGCTGGAGCCAACGCAGCAGAAAGAGCAAGTGAATGCCGCTACATCCCAAGTGAGTGTGGAACAAGCTAGGCTCGGCCAGTCCCAAGCGGAATTGCAAGCAGCCCAGGCAGATCGGGCGCGCGCTGCGGCGGATGTGGAACGGGCCAGAGCGGAAATTGAAGATACTAAAGCAGGATTAGCCCTGGCACAAATTAACTATGAGCGATCGGACTTCCTCGTGGCTCAAGGGGTTAATGCCAGACAAGACCTGGATGAAAAAACCAAAGACCTCGAATCGAACCGTGCCAGACTCTCTGCTAGAGAAAAATCCCTCCTAGCTACTCAAGAAGCCCTCAGTGTAGCCGACAAGCGGGTTAAGCAAGCGCTAGCGAATGTTGAGGCTCAACGGGCTGCTGTTACCAGAGCGCAAGCAGATTTAGGTGCGATTGGCGAAGAGCTAAATTTTAATACCATCGTTGCGCCCATTAGCGGCATCATTGGAGACTTTGAAGCTCGCAAAATTGGTGATGTTGTCAATACGGGCGATGTGCTAACCACCATTACTAACAATCAGCTTTTTGACCTCCGGGTGAACATTCCCATCGAATATCGCTCGCAATTACGCCTCGGTTTGCCCGTTGACCTCATTGATGACAATGGCGATCGCGAAGTGAGCGGACAAGTGACCTATATTGCGCCGCTAGTCGATCAACCCACCCAATCGGTATTGACCAAGTTGACCTTTGCCAGCAGCAGTGGCAACCTGCGAGACCGGCAATTTGTCAGAGCCAGGGTGATTTGGGATGAGCAACCAGGGGTTCTGGTTCCCACGGTGGCCGTCACTCGCCTAGGAGGACAGCAGTTCGTCTTTGTGGCCCAAGAACAGCAGCAAGAAACTGGGGAATCGGCTCTGGTTGCCAGGCAAACTCCCGTCACCGTTGCCGGGATTCAAGACCAGGGCTATCAAGTCCTCTCCGGGGTGCAAGCAGGCGATCGCGTTGTGATCTCCCGCATTCTAGATCTCAGAGATGGCAGGCCCATCGTTGAAGAAGCCTTGACCAGCCAACGCCGTTCGTCCGTAGCACGACCCTGAAACAATTGAAATAACCTCGCTCTAGTCCTTAAAACCCCCCTTAAATCCAGAATGATCTTTTCTATCGCCACTCCCTTTATCAAACGGCCCGTTTTAACGACGGTTTGCACCATTGTCATTTTGCTACTGGGAACCATTTGTATGGCGCTGTTGCCCCTGGACAAACTCCCGGAAATTGCGCCCAAACGGGTAACTGTAACGGCAAGTTACGTCGGTGCCGATGCCAAAACCGCCGTTGACAACGTGACCACGGTTCTAGAGCGAGAGATCAACGGGGTGGAGAATGCCAGATGGATCGACTCCAATACCACTAATACGGGGAATGCCTCGATTAATATCGCTTTTCCTGTAGAAATTGACGGCAATACGGCTCAGGTTCTCGTCCAAAACCGGGTGTCACAGGCCCAGTCGAGCCTGCCTTCCATCGTCAATCAAACGGGGATTACCGTTAATGAACAATCCCCTAGCGTTACCCTGGTTTATGCCTTTTCGCCGAAAAAGACGCCAACGGTGAATATTTATACGATCCCGCATTTTTGTTTAACTACGTCGATAGCTATCTCTGGAATGACCTTCGGCGCATTAAAGGGGTTGGTAGTTTAAGCGCCTTTGGCTCGGCTAAATATTCCATGCGAATTTGGGTCGATCCCAAAAAACTCGCGGCACGAGAACTGAGTGCCAGTGATGTCGTTAATGCCATTGCTGAACAAAACTTTGAAGTCGGCGCGGGGGGGATCGGGCGGCCTCCCTCTGCTGCTAAACAGGATTTGAGCTACCGTTGCGTGTCGTCGGTCGGTTTACCACAGAAGAAGAAGCGGAGAACCTGATCCTTAAAGTTGGCAATGACGGCACCTTAGTCCGGGTTAAGGATGTGGGTCGCGCCGAATTGGGACTGGAAAACTACTTTACCAAAGCCACTCTAGACGGGAATACACCGGCGATCGGCCTGGTGATTTACCAATTACCCGGCACCAACGCCCTCGAAACCGCTGAAGCTATCAAACAAAAATGGCGGAACTCCGAGCCTCCTTTCCCCCCGGCTTAAAAGATGTCATTGTTCTCGATAACACCCTATTTATTAATGCCGCGCTTAAAGATTTGACTATTACGCTATTGCAAGCGATCGGCTTAGTGGTTCTGATTATCTTTGTCTTCCTCCAAGACTGGCGCACTACCATCATTCCCTCCATTGCCATTCCCGTGGCGCTCATTGGGGCCATGATTGGCATGCAGGCGTTGGGCTTTAGCCTCAATCAATTAACCCTGTTTGCCTGCGTGTTAGCAACAGGCTTGGTGGTAGACGATGGCATCGTGATCGTTGAAGCCGTCTCTACCAAAATGGCCCAGGGAATGCGACCTTTACAAGCCTCCCTTGATGCCATGTCAGAACTGTCGGGAGCGGTCATTTCTACTTCAGTAGTGCTGCTGGCGGTATTTGTCCCCGTGACGTTCTTTCCCGGTACGACGGGGATTGTTTATCGGCAGTTTGCCTATGTGATTATCTTTTCCATTATTTTCTCGACCTTTAATGCTCTGACCTTTTCCCCTACCATGTCGGCGCTCTTGCTGCGTCCCCAACAGGAAAGCCGCGGCCCCCTCGGCGCCTTTTTTAGGGCTTTAACCGGGGGTTTGACTGGTTTAAGGGGGGATATCGTAGTATTATTACTGTCTTCACAAAAGCCAAGATTCTGGTGATGGCGGTCTTTATTGGGGGATTGGTGCTGACGGGTTGGATGTATCAAACCTTACCCCAAGGATTTGTTCCAGAAGAAGACCAGGGCTACTTTTTTGCGGTGATTGAAGCCCCGGCAGGGGTGTCTTTGAGCTATACCGATCGCGCAGCTCAGCAGGCGATGGGAGAAATCATGGCAACAGAAGGGGTCGAACATGCCCTGGCGATTCCCGGTTTCTCCTTTGACGGGCAAAATAGCAACAAGGGACTCTTCTTCATCAAGCTCAAACCCTGGGAAGACCGACCGGGCGCTGATAAATCGGTATTTGGAATTATTGGGCAACTTAACCAGCGCTTTGCTCGCAATGTTGACCAGGCGCGGGCGTTTGCTGTCAATGCGCCCCCTGTAGACGGACTAAGTAACTTTAGCGGCTCAGAAATTTATATTCAAGACCGGGAAGCGCGGGGCATTGATGCTCTCATCGACAATACTCAGCGAGTGATTGCAGCGGCAAACCAGCGTCCCGAAATTGGCCGGGCTTTTACCAGCTTCACTATCAGCAGCCCTATGTTGGAAGCCAATATCGATCGCAACCGAGCCAAGGCGCAAAACGTTGATATTAACGAAGTTCTCTCGACGTTACAGACTTATTTAGGCTCTAACTTCGTCAATCAATTCGTGTTTAATGGCCGTCTCTATCGGGTCTTTGCCCAAGCCGATGCAGATTTTCGCAGCACCCCGGACGCTATTAGCCAACTGTATGTGCGATCGCGAGAGGGGGCATTGGTGCAACTGAGCAATTTGTTGACCCTCACAGAAATTAATTATCCCCCTATTTTGACGAACTACAACGTTTTTCCCGCAGTGAAGGTAAACGTTGCTCCTGCTCCCGGCTATAGTTCAGGACAGGTGATTCAGGCGATGGAGGAAGTGGCGGCCCAAGAGTTACAGCCCGGATTTGGCTACGAATGGACGGCGACAGCAGCGGAAGAAAAGGAATCAGCCGGGGCAGCGCCCATCGTCTTTGGCTTGGGTTTTGTCATGGTCTTTTTGGTGCTAGCGGCTCAGTACGAGAGCTACATCGACCCGACCATTATTATGATTACCGTCCCCCTGGCAATTCTAGGCGCGCTGGGCGGCATCTGGTTCCGGGCAGAATTTATCCAAACCAGCGGCATCTGGCCCATTCTCAACAACAATATTTATGCCCAGGTAGGATTGGTGATGCTCATCGGCATGGCTAGTAAAAATGCGATTCTAATCGTAGAATTTGCCAATCAATCCCGAAGTTTAGGAATGAGTATTACCGAAGCGGCTATTTTTGCGGCGGAACAGCGCTTTCGTCCAATTCTGATGACGGCTTTATCAACCCTTGTGGGTTTTCTCCCCTTACTCATTGCAGTGGGAGCAGGGGCAGTAAGCCGGTGGTCTTTGGGAACTGCGGTTTTTGGGGGCATGTTATTGTCAACGGTGTTAAGTTTGCTGTTTGTTCCCAACCTCTATATTGTGATTAAGAGTTTTGAAGAATACTTCTTAAAAGGGGGCAAGCCGCCCAAGACCAAAACACCGAAACAGCCGCCAGCGGAGCCATTGGCTGAAGAAAAGCAAGACGCTACGTCCCTTGAAGATCGGTCGGTTCCCAGCTTTAAAACCGCGCCTCAAAATGAGTAGATTGGCCGGGAGGAAATCTAATTCTAGCCCTCAAAATCGCCATAATTGTTCACGCCATCTTGCCCGCTGTTCGGCCTTAAACTGTTAATTAGTTAGGAGTATCTCAAAAAGTATTATCTTCAGTAAAAATCATGAATTTAAAACTGGTGATTTTTTCCGGGCTGATGACAGCGCTGATCGGGGCGATGATTGGTTTAGGCGTTGCGAAAATTAGTCAGCGGGAGTTGCGAACTAAAATCATTGTCATTACCGGAGCTTCTCTGGGATTTGCCATTGGGGCGGCCTATGAGTCAGTTCGCTCTCAACCCCGCGAAAACGACTAATCCCTCCCCCTAGAAAACGTCAGCCTCGAATTATTTCAATTACTATTCAAATACACTTAGTTGTAGCTCATTGGCAATTTGGCTAATGAACCACAAACCTACCCGTGAATTGCCTTCCTCGTTGAGGGGCGGACTGTAGCAGGCGATCGCGCCCTGTCCGGGAACCACGGCTAAAACTGCACCGCTAACCCCGGATTTGGTGGGCAATCCCGCTTCTACGGCAAATCTGGCCGAGGCTTTATATAATCCACAAGTCAGCATGACCGCCTTCACCAGGCGACAATCGGGTGATCGTAGGGGCGGAAGGGGAGCAGCCAGCAGCAATCCTAAACAGGCTAAATCCGCTGTGGTTCCGGCAAGGCAGCAGAGCTGGTTGTAGGTGTCCAGGGCTAGCTCTGGGGCAGAGATGGCGTTTTGGGCGGCTAATTCCCTGACCAGCGCCTGATTGCGAGGATTGGGCAGAGACCGGACGGAAGCCAGC
Organism: Chloroflexaceae bacterium; assembly: GCA_012031815.1. GTDB lineage: Bacteria > Cyanobacteriota > Cyanobacteriia > Cyanobacteriales > JAAUTE01 > JAAUTE01. The sequence goes on along the minus strand of JAAUTE010000101.1, from coordinate 5,794 downwards.
ATTGCCTCGTTTAAGGTCAACTGGGCTTGGGCGAGAGCGTTTAACCAGGCTCGCAAGGACTCGCAGCGAGAGGAGGGGTCATCACCTGGCAGCAGGGACGCTAGGGTAATGGCCCCGCTGTTGATCATGGGATTGCGCGGCCAGCCTTGGTCTTGTTGCAATTGCTCCAGGGAATTAAAGGGTAGCAGAGACGGTTCCAGGCCCACCCGCGCCAATACTGCCTCTTTTCCCAGCTCGGAGAGCAAATACAGCAGCAAAAACGGTTTAATCACGCTCATCACAGGAAACTGTTCCTCGCGATCGCCCAACTGCCAACTGTTTCCGGCAACGGTTTGAATGCACAGAGAAAACCTATCCGGCTTAGCCTCGGCCAGCAGGGGAACATAGGTGGGCAGTTGACCCGGCTCCAGGGCGATCGCCGCTGCGACCCATGCTTGTAATTGCTCTAACTGTAGGGCACAAAGGTGTCCTTTCACGGGATAACTGGCTAATTAAGGACAAAAAGCTAGTTCTAGTTTAGGCGGCGCTGTTTTCGTACAACTGCATGACCTCAGTAATGGGCAAACGCGAATGCACCCCCAAAGTTAACTCTGAGCGATCGCCCCGCTGGAAATGGGCTGCCGCCGCACAGGCAATCATGGCCGCGTTGTCGGTGCAATATTTCAAAGGCGGGAAATAGACTTGCAGTCCGTGGGTTAACGCTGCTGCCTGCAACTGTTGCCGCAAGCCGCTGTTGGCCGCAACCCCGCCCCCAATGGCAATCCGTTCGATCCCGTAGTTTAAGGCCGCCGCCACCACCCGCCGCGTCAAGGCCCGTGCCATCGTTTCCTGAAAACTGGCCGCTAAATCGGCGATCGGCAAATCCCGCCCTGTAGCGGTTAGTTTTTCCACGAGGCGCAGTACCGCTGTTTTTAAGCCGCTAAAGCTCATATCGTAGGGATGGTAGCCGCCATTGGGAAGAGAAACCTTCCCCTCCGGCAGCACAAAAGCCGCTGGATCGCCCGCTTTCGCCAATTTATCGACGGCCGGCCCCCCCGGATAGCCCAAACCCAACAGCCGCGCCACCTTATCAAAGGCTTCTCCCGCTGCATCATCGCGGGTTGACCCCAGGGTTTCGTAAACCCCGCAGTCTTTAACGTAAATTAGGCTGGTATGGCCCCCCGACACCAACAAACACAAAAAAGGCGGCTCCAACTGCGGCTCACTCAAATAACTGGCATAAATATGCCCTTCCAGATGGTGAACCCCCAAAAATGGTTTTTCTCTCAGCAACGCCAGGGTTTTTGCCGCCGTTACCCCTACCAGCAACGCTCCGACCAACCCCGGTGTCACCGTCGCCGCCACCCCATCAATGGCCTCCCAATCTAAACCCGACTCAGCCAAAGCGCGATCGAGACAGACATTCACCATCTCCAAATGGCACCGAGAAGCCACTTCAGGAACCACTCCGCCATAGGGCTGGTGCAGCGCCACCTGAGAAGCGACCATATTGCTGAGAACCCGCCGATCCTCCACAACCGCCACGGCAGTTTCATCGCAACTGGTTTCGATCGCCAAAATCCTGGGCATTGGGTTTGCGAAAAAATACAACTTTTTATAATTTAAACTTTACTCAAATTCCCTGGGCGAGTAAGATTTCCTCATGCACAACTGACTGGGTTGTTGTCAATTGTAAAAAAACTTTTTCTTTTGTAACAAAAGGAAACGATATGCGTCGATTACTGACTTTAATTCTGCTGGTAACCCTGTGGTTCAACTTCGCGCCGGGGGCCTCGGCGGCGGAGGAAAGTGGGCTTGCAACAGCTTGTTCCTTGCAGCGAGTCTCCGGCCTTCCTGGAACGGGCTAAAACCTTCCGCAACACCATTGGCGATCCCACCTCTGGACAACAGCGCGCCGAGCGCTACGCCAAAGAAATGTGCGGTCCCGAAGGGTTGCCCCACCTGGTAGTAGATGGTCGCCTTAGCCACGCGGGCGATTTCCTCATTCCTAGCCTGCTGTTCCTGTATATTGCGGGCTGGATTGGCTGGGTAGGTCGCGCTTACCTCCGCGCCGTCAGAGATGACGCGAATCCCCAGATGAAGGAAATCATCATTGATGTTCCCCTAGCCCTGAGCAAAATGTTAACGGGTTTTCTCTGGCCGCTAGGCGCCCTACAAGAGTTGGTTCTGGGGATTTAACCGCGAAGGAAACGGAAATTCCGATTTCTCCTCGCTAGTGCTGCTGAATGACAGCGGCGCTGATTAGCCCTGTCTTTTCTTTGTTGTTTTGCCGGAAATTATTTGGAGCCTCGCTCATGAACAAGAATCCTCTCGCAACCTTTTTTTTCCTACGCCCCTTTGCTGTTGTTCCTGTTCCTCTCCGTACAAGCAGTTTTGTTGATTGTCATCAACTGGGTGCTGCCCGATCGCCTTTTCTTCACCCTAAACTAGTTGCCTAGGGACGCCTAGGCGACCTTGGTTTCTCCATCAGCATTGCGTCATTGCTCGCGGTCGTGAGGTCGCGAGTTTTTCACTTGGGGGGAAGATAGGATTGGGGCAGAATTAGCTTAAATTACCGTGGAAACAGTAACAGATTGGCTAGGAAACTATCGGGGAGAATGGGCAGCCTTAGGGGCGGCGTTTCTCTGGGCTACCTCGACCACGGTCTATGGTTTGCTGGGATCTCGCCTTCCGCCTTTGCCCCTTAATTTTCTCAAAGGCATCATTGCAATGCTATTACTGGGGCTAACCCTGGCGCTCCGGGGCGATCGCGAAATTTTGCTGCCCCTGCCAACGGGATTACTGCTGCTGAGTGGGGGGCTGGGCATTGGCTTGGGGGATACGGCCTATTTTGCGGCCCTCAATCAGCTTGGCCCGCGCCGTACCCTACTGCTGGAAACCCTGGCCCCGGCGATCGCGGCGCTCTTGGCTCGAATTTTTTTTAGCTGAAACCTTAAGTGTCCTGGCTTGGAGCGGCATAATTTTGACAGGATTGGGGGTAGCCTGGGTCATCAGCGAGGGAACCGGAGAGCAAACCGGCAGCAATCCCCGGCAGGGCATTTTCTGGGCTGTTTTGGCGGCAATTCTCCAAGCTAGCGGAGCCGTCCTGTCGCGATCGGTTTTGGCTAGCTCAACCCTGAGTCCTCTCTGGAGTACGATGCTGCGCCTAGTCGGGGGACTGGGCATCCTTCTGCCGCTGCTGTTGTGGCAGTCTCCGTCTCTCACTATCGGGTTAATTCCTCGCTCCTGGCTAGGGGCTGTTTTCATCGCCGCCTTTGGGGGGACGTATCTCGGCATTTGGCTACAGCAAACCTCCCTCAAGTTCGCCCCCGCAGGCATCGCCCAAACCCTGCTGGCGACCAGTCCCCTGTTTATCCTGCCCATTGCCGCTGCTTTGGGAGATAAAATCAGCTTGAGAGCGATTTTTGGAGTTTTAGTCGCACTTTTAGGGATTGGACTGTTATTTCTAGCAGCTTGAGCGAAATACGAATAGTAAAGGGCGCAATGACTGCGCCCTGGGAATGTGTAAAACCCCAAAATTGACTATTTAGCGGCGGCTTGAATACATTGCTCTACCAGGGCCATAACCGCTTCCACATCTTTCCAACCGAGAATCTCCACGGCTTTCTTTTCCAATCGCTTGTATGTACCGAAAAATTCGGCAATTTCATCCAGACGATGCTGAGCCAAATCCTGGAGAGAAAACACCTGCTTAAAACGGGGGTCTTTATCGGGAACGCACAATAGCTTCTCATCGCGATCGCCGCCGTCGATCATCTCCAACATGCCAATGGGACGGGCGGCAATGATACAACCGGGGAAGGTGGGCTGGTCGATGAGTACCATGCCATCCAGGGGGTCGCCGTCATCGGCTAAGGTGTTGGGAATAAAGCCATAATCATAGGGATATTGCACAGAGGAGTACAAAACCCGATCCAACGCCAGGGCATTGAGGTCTTTATCAAACTCGTACTTGTTTTTGCTGCCAGCCGGAATTTCAATCAGGACGTTGACGAGACCGGGCTTGGGTTGAGCAGGAATGCGCGCTAAATCCACAGACTCTCTCCAAATTTTAATAAGCTCTGGGGACAAGACCGCCCAGCGGTCAGAGATCGCCATCATGCTGACTCCCCGCCGGGATTTCCTCGTCCTCGTCAAGTATTTTACCGAGAAGTCGTACCGAAAAGGACGACCCTTGGCAAATTTATCGGTTGGCTAGCACTCTAGGGTCATAAATTCTGTCTGGGAAGTGAATAGGTTGTCCTGGGTAAGGCACGAACGCTGCTATCGGTGGAATAGTTGGCGATGAAGAGTAGCGGTAAGGTTAAGGTTAGTAGTGCGATCGCTGTTCCCGTGATGGCTGCCCACCGATGCCTCGGAGGCTCAGAAAGATTGCCTGACGGACTACCTGGTTCCATAAAGGGGTGTTGTAACTGAACTCGATAAATGGATGCAATGGATAATAGAGGTTCCAATCCTAAACCCCAGTAATACAATCCTAGCAGCTTTTTGCGAAGGAACTGTAACAAAAATCGCCATCGCCTCGCGACTTGATCTTCCCAACTGCCCTAGCGCGAGTCGGGTTGAGTTTTTTCCTGGCCTAAGCCCAGGGGCCGGTGGAAGGCGAAAAACCCTAGCAAGGTGAACAGGGGGGTTTCCTCCGGCCTGGGGGGTGATGGCTTGGAGTTGTGTCAGGGTTTTCTGGTTTAAATGGCTAAAAATTTCGGTTTTTAAGGCAGTAATCGCCTCTTGAGGCAGCCCGTCCACTTCCCGGGGGAAGCTGGCTAGGCGTCCGCGGGCAAAAGAGAGCTGAAATCGCGATCGCTTCAGTAGGCGCTGTCGCAGGCTTTGGTAGGCTGCTGATTCAACGGGTAAGTCATCAGGCTGTTGGTAATAGTGGCGAATTAAAGGAATGGTGTCGGGATTTTCTTCTAAAAATAACAGGCTTCCTTCTCGCAAAAAAGAGTCAATGCCTTCCATCCCTAAGCCGCCAATATCGGCTAAGGCCAGAATCCGGGCCGGCAGTAAAATTTGCTCGCGATCGCCGTACAAATAGGGCTGGTAGACGGAATGGGTGAGGCAGTCGTAACTGCAAATAGTGGCTTCAATGGCAGCTTTAATGATCTTTAGATCCCGGTCGCTAAATAGGGCTTGGCTATCGGGTTGGCAGCGGATGAGTTGTTGATTGAGAATTTGAATATAGCAAGTTACCTTGTCAATACTAGCCAGTTCACTGACGCCGCTTTCTCGCTTTCTGGATAAGTTGGACGAGGTTTGGGGCAGAAAGTCTTGAACTAAATCATGGGCAATGGCCGCCAGAGCAATGAGCCATTTTGTCCGCTTCGGTGGCGGCAGTAGCGAGGAATTGGTGAGTTTAACGGTTTGTAGCCAAAAGGGTTCTAAGGTTGCAAAAATCAAATTGGCCCGTTGCTTGATAGCGAGGGCATGGCACAAGTATGATAAAACAGGTTTTTTTCTTTGACTTCCTGCTGGATTTCTTGCAAGATCAATTGCTCCAGCAGCGCCGTTGCCTCTGCCAGGGTTTGGGGCAATTTTTCCAGGGGTAGGGTTTGGAGAATTGAGTCCACAGTCTTGGGAAGATGGCCCATGAGCGCCTAAGACCTCTATATTTAATGATAGCTCAGGGACTAAATACTGAAAATTGCATTTATTCGGCGTCTAATCCAGGTTATCGGGTTGTTGTCCTCGTCGGTATCCTCCGTCCACAGTCCCAAACTGCGTAGGGATCTTGGCGATCGCCGAGTTCTTGGGAGATGCGATCGGCCAGTCCCCGGTGTTTGGCTAGCAGGCTTTG
>JAAUTE010000100.1 GCA_012031815.1 Chloroflexaceae bacterium | reverse complement strand
GACTTGAATTATCTTAGCCGGTGGAGGAAACTGCCGTTCCTCAAGATTATGGAGGACTTCTTGACAGGATGGTATGACAACAAACCTGCTTGATGTGGCGATCGCAGCTTCAGCAGTCAAGATGGCCCTGTTAGCGGGTGGGGTTAAACCAATGGCTTGAAGATTTGCCCAGAAACTGCTTGAGGTTCTCAGGAAACAAACAGAGACACATTCCTTTTTTTTACGACTGGCTCGCTGCAAAATGTACCTTCCGTTACCGAATGCCTTAAGTGTATTCAGCGCGAAACTTTATTGAATCTTTATTTGGCGCGATCACCCTGGAGATAGTTAAGGGAAGGATGGGCGATGGGAGTGGATTACGGATAAGCTGGCTGGTGGCGATCGCAGATTTGGAGGATGGCGCTGGCAATGTTGTTAGGCAGATTCCACTTTTGAGCTAGCTCCTGTTTACCTCGGTGCAGAAAGGCTTGTTTCTCCTGGGGCGAAAGCTGAATCGCCTTGGTCAGGATGCCTGCAAATTCAGCGGTATTTTTGACATCAACCAGAAAGCCGTCGCGGTCATGGGTGATTAATTCAGTTAACCCACCTACATTAGAGCAAATTAAAACCGGAGCCTGCTCATTACACCAATACCTCAGCTCGATGGGAATTAGGCCAAAAGGTTCTTTTAAGGAAGGGACAACCACGGATTTAAGGTTGGGCAGGCGAAAAATTGCTCTTAACTCTTCCTGGGGGATAAAATTACAAATTATCTGACCTCTAACCTTTAATGCCTCAAACTCTTTCCTGATTTCCCGATAAGTTGCTTCCCCCCCCAGGGTCATGAGGGACAAAATTAATACCAGTTCGGCCTCATGATGGGTTTGGGATTGGGCAAAGGCCCGAACTAAATAGAGAAAACCTTTGTAGGTTTCTGCTCGACCTGTCGCCAAAATAAATTCCCGCTCCTGAGGCAAGCCATATTTTTCTCGGATGGCGAGGGGGTCTGGGGTAACAAGTTCCTCAAACAGGGGCAAACCATTAAACAAGGGAATTAAACGGTTTGGAGCGGCCCCATACCCTTGAATTAAATGATTTTTCATGAAATTATTGATATAAGTTACAAAGCATTCTGCGTAGTTTTTAGCATCAAGGATAGGTTGACTTTCCCAGGCAAATCGGTTGCGATCGGGTTTAGCTTCATGAATTAATCCCGTGGCGTGGGGCATCCAAACCAGGGTGGGTTTTTGACCTTGGTAATGGGATAGCTGCTGCAAAACGGCGGAGCTGACCCCGCAGTAAACCGTATCGGTTGTAAAGATAATATTGGTTCCATGAGTTTGAAACTCATTGAGAATAATGCTAGCTGCGCCGAAACAAGAAGCCTGCCACTGCTCTAAATTTATATATTGTGTGGTGCCGTCGGTGCCGTTCCAATGAAATAACAATTTTCCCGAAAGATCCTGGCAAATTTTCTGGGTACGGGCGAGCAAATCGGCGCGATAAATGGGACAGGCTTCCACCAAGAAAGGACTGCCCACCGAGAAAACTAGTTCAACTCCTTGCGATCGCAACAAATCTGCCACGACGGGCATGGAATAAATAAAATGTCGGGTCATGGTTCCAACCCCACAGCACCAGGTCATGACGCCATCGTAGGAAAATAGATAAACTGCGATTTTTTTCAGCATATTCAGGCTCTCCCCGCCTTTCCTCAATCCCGTCACTATTCCTAAGGGTTGCCAATAAAACCCTCTGTTTGCCCCAAAATTTCTTGAGCATCAATTGGCTGGAAGGTATTCTACCCTTTTTAGGCGGAATTTAGCCGACGATCACCGCCATAGATTGACAAAGCGTAACGATTCAGCCTTTCTACTGAAAATCGAGGCATCAATCTCAAATCATTGATAGAATTGGCTAGCCCATTGACGGCATTGCATGATGGGCCCATCTTCTTTGTAAAGAATGGGATTGTTACAATAAATCTTATGCTCTAAAATCGGAATATCTTGCTCAAAGGCCGCTAGGGTATCTTTTTTCAACAACGCTGCTAGCACTGTGTTTAAAGGGCCGGGCAAACTCTTCTTGACACTGAGGAATATTTGAATTTCTAAGCAGTTGTGATCAATGGGCGTGCCCGTAAAAATTTGCAGTAAACCCAGCTTGATTTTCCCCTGCGTCCAGTAGAAACTAACATCATAGCCGGGACCGTAATAAGTTGTTGTAACCCTGCCCTTTTCTGGGATCAAACCACCCACGGACAGGGATGATAAGTTGTAGTGTTGGGACATGGTATGACTAAAGATTGGCCCATTAATCTCGATTTGCTCGGTTTTAGCAGAGCGAAAGGTTTGCTGGTGAAGCTGAGATAAATGGGCGACATCGACACTGTTGTCCAGATAGTTTTGCAGGGTTGTCCTGGCTTTCCACGTGCGGATAGGTTGTAGCGGCGTCCATTGTTTACAAGTATATTCAGCAATTGCAGGAATTTCCCAGGTGGGCATCTGTCCCTCCTGATGATAATACAGCATAATTAAGCCATTCACTTCCCGTACCGGATAGCTTCTCAGTTTAGTTTGAGGTGTTTTATTAATGTAGGGAACTTCAGCGCAATGTCCATTTCCCTGCCAGCGCCAGCCGTGATAGGGACAGCGAATTGTATCCTTGATAATTGTGCCGTTGTAGCCCAAGTGTGCGCCGAGATGGGGGCAGTGGGCATCCAGGACATGGGCAGTTCCATCTTCTGCCCGGAATAGCACCAGCTCTTTCCCGAAATAATGGAGGGGAATGACTTGTCTGGGGGCAAGTTCTTGAGTGCAACCAATGCGAAACCAACTATTAGGAAACGGGTTTTGATCGTGGTTAGCGTCCATAGAGAGATACTCAAGGGTTGTGCTATCTATGTTTGTCTATAATCGACTAAGGTCATCTGGAGCAGCGAATCAGATGACCCAGCAGTGGCTTGACTACAATCCGATCGCCAAGAAAAATCGGGTACTTTTCTCCCTAATCAAACCAGGTCGTAGACTGATCGCGCTGTCCGCCGGGGAACCCAATGATTTAATTCATTACTGCCTAAAACCGTCTGTTTTAACAGCTTACCATTATCTCTGCACGCCCTAATTCTGTCAACCAGCTTAATGAACTAGACAAGTTTTGCGATCGCCAGAGAATGGAGCGGCTGATAATTCAGTAAAAGTGATTTGTTGATTTTCTGAGGGGACTGCCGTAGGTTCTTCCGAGATTAATCAATTTTTTTACTACTTTTTGGGGGTCTTAAGACGCCGATTCAGTAATGCTCCCTGTCTAGTCAGAATCTCCCTATCCTTAGTATCGCCCCAGCTATCCCTTCATCAATGCCATTGGTTAGTCAACCGCTGTTTTGGTGGATTCCCCGCCATCATAACGCCCAGGGGCTAAACCCTAACGAAAAATTAGCGTTTAGCCCCTGTTGTGAACCTATTTGACCATAGCCAGGCAGTTTGCCTGTGAAGTTACTTGGTTTCCGAAAATTCGGCATCAATCACATCATCGCCACTTTCCGAAGAACCACCTGCGCCGCCATCACCTGCGCCGCCATCACTGGGGCCGCCATCGCCGGGCCCCGCTGCCCCCCCCGCTTGTTGGTAGATGCTGCTACCGATGCTGTAGAGGATTTGCTGCAACTCCGGCATTAAGGTTTGGATGCGATCGTCATCCTCTTTGGCAACGGCATCCCGCAGCTCTTCGATCAAACTATCTGCCTTACTTTTCTCAGCCGCAGGGACTTTATCCCCTAGTTCGCTAAGCTGTTTCTCGGCTTGGTACACCAGCGAGTCAGCCTGATTCTTGCGATCGATTTTCTCGCGGCGATCGCGATCGCTGGCTGCGTTGGTTTCGGCTTCTGTAACCATGCGATCGACTTCGTTTTGGGGCAGGGTCGAAGCACCCGTAATGCTAATCGACTGCTCCTTGCCGGTTCCTTTGTCTTTTGCCGTCACGTTCAGGATACCGTTGGCATCAATGTCAAAGGTCACCTCAATCTGGGGAACGCCACGGGGAGCCGGGGGAATTCCATCCAGCCGGAAAGTCCCTAAGCTCTTGTTATCCCGCGCAAATTCCCGCTCTCCTTGCAGGACGTGGATTTCCACATTGCTTTGTCCATCGGCTGCGGTAGAGAAGGTTTCGGACTTCTTGGTCGGGATCGTGGTGTTACGAGGAATAATTCGGGTCATGACGCCGCCGAGGGTTTCCACACCCAGCGACAGCGGCGTTACGTCAAGCAAGAGAATGTCCTTCACCTCTCCCGACAGAACGCCGGCTTGGATAGCAGCACCGACTGCGACCACCTCATCGGGGTTAACGCTCTGGTTGGGTTCCTTGCCCAACGCTCGGCGTACCAGTTCCTGAATCGCCGGAATACGGGTAGAACCCCCGACTAAAACCACCTCGTGAATATCGTCCTTGCTCACCTTGGCATCGCGCATGGAGTTTTCCACGGGGATGCGGCAGCGATCGATGAGGTCAGAACACAGTTCCTCAAACTTAGCCCGGGTCAGGGTAACATCCAGATGTTTCGGCCCGTCTTGGGTTGCTGTAATGAAGGGCAGGTTAATATCAGTTTGGGTGACGCTCGATAGTTCAATCTTGGCTTTTTCCGCCGCTTCCGTGAGGCGTTGCAGTGCTTGCTTGTCTTTGCGGAGGTCAATGCCCTCAGATTTTTGGAAATCCTCAGCCATGAAGTCTACGATCTTCTTGTCGAAGTCGTCGCCGCCCAAGTGGGTATCGCCTGAAGTTGCTAGAACTTCGAACACGCCATCGCCCACTTCCAGAATCGAAACGTCAAAGGTACCGCCCCCCAAGTCGAAGACCAAAATGGTTTCGTTGCTTTTTTTCTCCAAGCCGTAGGCTAAAGAAGCGGAGGTCGGTTCGTTGATGATCCGCAGCACTTCGATGCCGGCGATTTTACCGGCGTCTTTGGTGGCTTGGCGCTGGGAGTCGTTGAAGTAGGCAGGAACAGTGATTACCGCTTGAGTAACGGTTTCGCCTAAGTATTTACTGGCATCTTCTACCAGCTTACGCAGCACTTGGGCGGAGATTTCTTCCGGGGCAAACTGTTTGCCGAGAGCGGGGCAATCAAGTTTCACGTTGCTGTTGTTGTCCCGCAGGACTTTGTAGGAAACTTCCGTGGTTTCCGTGGTAACTTCGTTGAATTTACGTCCGATAAAGCGCTTAACCGAATAAAAGGTATTCTGCGCGTTCATGACCGCTTGGCGCTTGGCAATTTGTCCAACCAGGCGATCGCCATTTTTCGTGTAGGCAACAACGGAGGGCGTCGTCCGAAATCCTTCTGCATTGGCGATAACGGTGGGCTTGCCGCCTTCCATCACCGCCACGCAGGAGTTGGTCGTACCGAGGTCAATGCCAACAACTTTTGCCATAAATGAATACTCCAGTGAGACTACAAACCGCTAGGCAGCATGGGTGAATTAGAAGCTTCGGTGCTGGGAAATTTCCCTTGAGTTCTCGCACTACCTCCTATAGTGGGGCGGGTCACTAGCGCTTAGGTAGTGTAGGTTTCCGAACCTGCCAGGGCGGTTAGGCTAGGGAGAAAAGGGGGCGGCTCAAGAGGAGCGGCTAATTTTACCAGCCCCAGCTTCCGGGGCTACCTTTGAAGGGCCCTGCCAGATCGCTCGTAATCCAGCCGCCATACAGTCCGCCGGGTTGGGGCGTGGCCCGTTCGCCATCGACGTAGCAGGCATCCATCGGGCCCGCATAAAAGGCGACATAGTTGCGAATAGGGGCAAAATCTGGGCTGGGATCGGGAGTAGTACCAAGCGCCATCAACTACCTGGCGATCGCCAACGGTGATGGTGTAGTAGCGGGCGATACCTTTCCACTCGCAAAAGGAGTGGCGATCGCTGGGGTGCAGGTATTCTCGCTGAATCGCTGCGGGGGGCAGGTAGTAAACCGGGGGATGGCTGGTTTCGAGAACCCGTTGGGCCTGCTGGCTATCGGCGAGAGTAATACCATTGAAAATAACTTGGATGCGCTTAGGGGTGGGTTCTAGGCGGGGGGGACGGGGATAATCCCACACCGATTCTTGTCCGGGGCCGGGGGGGGTGGGGCGAAACATCTATTTACGAGGATCGAGACCTTGTTTATTCTAAGCAGTTATCGGTAGAATCACGGCTGCTTTTCGGAATCTACTCCAGGAATTCATGGGGAAATTAAAGTAAGTAGATTAAATTGTCTCTTGACGGAATTTTTAAGATATTTTTGATGGGTTTAGCTGGGAATCAGGGAATAATTTCCTTATAAAGACAGTGGCTTTTTTTGGAGAGAGAACTCATTCATGTCTCGACCCCTAACTCAACCGCCCAGCTCCCAAGCCCTTCTCCATTTAGCCCAACAAGGCAATGGGCAAGCGATCGCCGCCCTACTCAATCGACGTTTGTATGGCGAAGGCATTGCGGCAACCGTATCCCTTCAAGACGAGCGCCTGCACATTATTTTAGAGTCCTCTCCCGTGGCGCCAAAAGCCCTGGCAGTCAGTTTAATTCGCCAAGAACTTGCTCAGGTAAAACTCGCCGCGATCGCCATCACCATTGAAGGCCGCAGAAACGGTCAGCAACTGCCTCGCTGGAGAGAAACCCTCCGCTGCTCCCGGACGACCGCCGCACCCGCCGACCGCAGCCCGCCCTCCCTGCACCAGCGCGCCAGACAGGGCGATCGCCAAGCCATTGCCGCCTTGCTGGAGCAAGGATTGCAGCACAAAGGCATTACGGTCAAAGTCCACAAACAGGGCAACCGCTTTGAAATTCAGGTAGAATCCCGCCAATCCCTGGAGCCAGCCCTGGTTTTAACCTTGATTGAGCGGGAATTGCGCCAGCTTCAGTTATCTTTTTTAAGTAGCGCCGTTGTTGCCGCCTATCGCGCCGGGAATCGTCTCCCCGCCTGGCAGGAGCGATTAACCCCACAACCCCGGACAACCGCCGCGATCGCTCAGTCAAGTCGTCGAATCCCCCCGATCCAGAGATTAGGATGGGAAAGATAGCTCGCTCTCCTCAGCACTCGGCTCGCCCCCATAAAGCAGAAGGAATTGTCGCGCGTCTTCTCCGGCTAGGGGCTGGCTAAACCAGTAGCCCTGGACGTCTTCACACTGCAAATGGCTTAACAGCTCAAGCTGCTGTTGGGTTTCCACCCCTTCCGCCACCACCCGTAAATTAAACCCCCGTCCCAAGGCCACGATCGCCGAAACCATGGCCGAATCCGAGGGACGATCTTTTAGAGATTCCATGAAAGATTGGTCAATTTTGAGAGTTTGGCAGGGAAAATGCTGCAAATAGCTGAGGGCAGAATAGCCCACGCCAAAATCATCAATGGAAACCCGAACGCCTAGGGACTGGAAGCGCTGAAGCTGTTCCTGAATTAAGGTAGGATTTTTCATAATGGTAGCTTCTGCCACTTCGATCTCCAACCATTGGGGTTTTAGCTCCGTTTGACGCAAAATTTCCCCAACCTGCTGGGAGAGATCTTCCTGCTGAAACTGAGGAAAGGAAACGTTAACGGCCACGCGCACCGGCGGCAGTCCGGCCATTTGCCAAGCGCGATTTTGACGGCAGGCCGCCCGCAGCGCCCATTCTCCCATAGAGACAATTAAGCCGGTTGCTTCCGCCACGGGAATAAACTCGCTGGGGGACACCGGGCCTAGATCGGGATGCTGCCAGCGGAGCAGCGCTTCCAGGCACTGCACCCGCCCGGTTTTGATGTTCATCTGGGGCTGGTAGTACAGCTCGAATTGCTCCAGGGTCAGGGCTTGATAGAGATAGTTTTCCAGGCGCAAGGAGGCAAACACCCGCGAAGTCAGCTTTGGGCTGTAAAAGCCGTAATTGCTGCGTCCTGCCTCTTTAATACGATATAGGGCCGCATCTGCATGTTTTAGCAAGGTTTCTGCCTCTTCTCCGTCCTGGGGATAGAGGGCAATGCCAATACTAGTGCGAACTGGCAGGGATTGTTTGGCGATCGCAAAGGGGTCTTGGAGGCGGTCTAAAATCCGCACCGCCACTTGGGCCGCATCTTCAGCGCTTCCAATGCGAGACAGAAGAATCACAAATTCGTCACCGCCCCAACGCGCCACCGTATCCCCGGCCCGCAGGGTGGTTTGCAAGCGCTGGGCGAATCCCTGAAGCAGTTGGTCGCCCGCCGCGTGACCGAGGCTATCGTTAATGTCTTTGAAACGGTCGAGATCGAGGAACATCACTGCCAGGGGATGCTGGTAGCGTTTGGCATTGGCCAAGGCCGTGGCTAATTGTTCCTGAAAAAAATTGCGGTTGGGCAATCCCGTCAGCAGGTCGTGGAACGCCCGATACAGCAACTGCTCCTCCGCTTGCTTGCGATCGCGAATATCGCGCACTACCCAGCACAAGAAGGTCTCTTCCCCGTCGTAGATCAGGCTGAGACTGACCTCCACATCCACCAGGGTGCCATCTTGGTGGCGGTGCTGGCATTCCCCCGTCCAGTCCTGACCGTCCCGCAGTAGCTGATCCAATTGGTGCTCAAGCTGCTCGCGATCGCCGACTAGATCGTAAAGGGTAGCCGACAGAATGGCTGCGGGCCCGTAGCCCAACAACTGACAGTAGGCTTCGTTGGCCTCCACAACCCGTTTACTGTCAGCCGCGGCCAGGACAATACCCTCCGAGGCCCGTTGAATCACCGAACGGTAGCGGGCCTCGCTCTTACGCAGGGCCGACTCAATCTGCTTGCGTTCAGTAAAATCAAATAGATAACTGCGAATTAGCTGATGCTCTGGCAAATAATGGACATACTGGGCGTAAACCCCCCGCTCAATCTCCACCTCCCGCAAGTACAACCGTCCCTGATTTTCCTCCACCCGCTCCAGTAAGCCCAACAAAATGGGATGCTGCAATTTGAGGGCGTCCAGGTCGGAAAAGCGCTGGGCCGCAGCGGGGTTAACGTAGGTAATATTTCCCTGCCAGTCTATCTCCACAATCGGACTGGGATTGAGTTCGGGAAAAGAAGCTAAACGGGATAAAGTACGCTCTTTTTCCCTTTCCGGCGTCACTTTTTTGAGGCGCTGCCAGTCCGTTTCCAAAATCGTCAGGGTTTGATGCAACGCCTCATCGCTGAGGGACAGCTTGTTCTGGGATGGCGCTGGCTCGAGCGGTTCCCTGCGGGCATAGTTAATGCGGGTCGCTTCCGTGACAATTTGGTAGGTTGCCTTGACATCCGTGCCAAAGCGAATCGAGTCGCCGTGTTTTAAATTCCAGTTGTGGCAGCGCTTGCCGTTGACAAATACCCCATTACTGCTGCGATTTCCCTGCAAGTCCCCGTCCACCAAACGATAGCCATATTCTTGGCGCTCTAAATTGAAGGTTTGCACCAGCGTTGCGTGATAGCGAGACACCTTTGAGGAAGACAAGACAATGTGATTATCGGTCTGCCGGCCAATCGTGTAAAGTTCGGCTTCGAGGCGAATGGTTTGGCGCAATCGGGGGTCTTCTACGATCAACAGGTGACGGACTGATTGCGGCGGGGAAGGGACGGCTGCCATAGGACTGCAATTGAAGTTAATAATGGAGCGCGGCCGACAAGTACCAGAAAAATCGCGGTTTGATGCTACAAGTCTAAGCTTTCTGAAGCTATACGATTATGCTCTCTATAATTTAGCTTACCTAGCGCGAGAACCTCTGCAAAATAAATGGCTATTTACCGATTTAGGTCGGCGCGATCGCCGGGATGTAATCCTTAGCCTCACGGGGAGTCTAAGCTAAGTCATTGCAGGAGCGATCGCCAAAATCACTCAGAGTTTGTCAAGAACTGTTAAAGTAATTAACCGTCTTCGATCCTTTTTTGCAGTTGCAGCGGCCCCTATGAACTCCGGTAACGACAAAGTAATCGTTAAAGACTATTTCAATGCTACTGGCTTCGATCGCTGGCAGCGCATCTACGGCAACGGCAAAGTCAGCAAAGTCCAGCAAGATATTCGCAACGGCCATCAACAAACCATTGACACCGTGTTGGGCTGGCTCAAAGACAGCGGCGATCTGGCGGGGCGATCGGTCTGCGATGCGGGCTGCGGTGTAGGTAGTTTAAGCATCCCCCTGGCCCAGGCGGGAGCTAGGGTTTATGCCAGCGATATTTCCGAAAAAATGGTGACAGAAGCCCACCAGCGCGCCAAAAACACCCTAGGGCAGCGGGACAACCCCACCTTTAGCGTTCAGGACTTGGAAGCCCTCAGCGGGCGCTACCACACCGTCATTTGCCTGGATGTACTAATCCACTATCCCGAAGCCCAAGCCGTGGAAATGCTGGCTCAACTGGCAAATTTAGCAGAATCTCGCTTGATTGTTAGCTTTGCGCCAAAGACCTTTTGGCTGTCTATACTGAAAAAAATTGGCGAATTCTTTCCCGGGCCCAGCAAAACCACCCGTGCCTACCAGCATCGAGAAACAGAAATCAGGGCAATTCTAGAGCGCTGTGGGTTTGCCGTAGAGCGTGCTGGCATGGTGGCGACGCGCTTCTACTTTACTCGGATTTTAGCCGCTAGCCGCCCATAATACCGCAAATGCCCATTACCCCTGCCCAACTGCTCGCCTGGAAATCTCAACAACGGCCGGTTGTCGCCCTCACCGCCTGGGATTTTATGATTGCTCACATTTTGGATGAGGCGGGAGTGGATCTGATTTTGGTGGGGGATTCTCTGGCCATGTCAATTCTCGGCCACGCCACAACCCTGCCTGTTACCTTAGACGCGATGCTGCACCACGGCGCTGCGGTGGTTCGAGGGGTAAAACGGGCCCTGGTGGTTCTGGATCTGCCATTTTAAGCATCAAGAGAGTATTCCCAGGCCATTCACTCAGCGGGACGGGCCCTGAAGGAGGCAGGGGTACAAGGCAGTGAAATTGGAAGGGGGCCACCCCCGGATGGTGGAACAGTGGCAGCGCTGACTGCCATTGGCATTCCGGTCATGGGTCATGTGGGCCTGACTCCCCAGTCCATCCATCGTCTGGGCTTGAAGCAGCAGGGACGGGCCCGTGACGAAGCCCGACGGATCGCGGCCGAGGCGATCGCCTTGGCGGAAGCAGGGGCCTTCGCCCTGATCTTGGAGCATATCCCCCCGGAATTAGCCGCTGAAATCACGAAAACCGTGCCGATTCCCACCATTGGTATTGGTGCGGGGGCTGACTGTGACGGGCAGGTGCTGGTCACGGCGGATCTCCTGGGACTGTCCCTCAAACAGCCCGCCTTTGCCAAAACCTACGTCAATTTGCGTCCCGCGATCGTGGAGGCAACGCAAAACTTTGCCCGTGACGTTCGGGAAGGTCGCTTTTCCCGCCAAGATGCTCAAATTCAGGACGTTAAACCTCCTGACCCGCCTTAGATACAGACAAAGACCGGGGGCTAAACGATCGCCTAATCTTGAGGGAGTTAGATGGGAATTCTAGTAGGGAATGCGGTCTTTATTGCCAGAGAATGCGGTTTTTTCGACAAATTCAATAATCCTAGCTGCTACATCAATGCCCGTTGCCAGTTCAATGCCTTTCAAACCCGGAGAGGAGTTGACTTCCAGCACCACCGGGCCGTGATTGGAGCGCAATAAATCTACCCCCGCCACCCGCAGCCCCATCGCTCTCGCAGCTCGTACGGCGGTACTGCGCTCCTCTGGGGTTAATTTGACCTTTTCTGCCGTCCCGCCCCGATGCAAGTTAGAGCGAAATTCCCCCTCGGCCCCCTGGCGGCGCATGGCTGCTACAACCTTAGTACCAACGACAAAACAGCGAATATCCGACCCTTTAGCTTCTTCAATAAACTCCTGCACTAAAATATTGGCATCCAGCCCCCGAAACGCTTCAATTACTGACTTGGCCGCTTGCTGGGTTTCCGCTAGAACGACCCCGATGCCCTGGGTTCCTTCCAACAGCTTAATCACCACGGGCGCCCCCCCGACGCTTTCAATCAGTCCGTCAATATCCTCTGTGGCGTGGGCAAAACCCGTTACCGGCAAGCCAATCCCTTCCCGCGCCAAAATTTGCAGGCAGCGCAACTTGTCCCGCGATCGCGAAATGGCCTGGGATTCGTTGGCGCTAAACACCCCCATCACCTCAAATTGACGCACTACTGCCGTACCATAGAACGTCCGGGAAGCACCAATGCGGGGAATAATTGCTTCCACCTGCTCCAAGGGTTTGCCTTCATAATACACGCTAGGACGATGGGAGGTAATATTCATGTAGCAGCGCAGGTAGTTAATCACCCGCACTTCATGTCCTTGGGCTTCTCCAGCTTCTATGAGGCGGCGCGTTGAGTAGAGGGTGTCGTCCTGGGACAAAATGGCGATTCTCATCGTGTTGTGTCGGCAACTATGGATCTTGGCAGCGATCTTCCGGCGGACTTTGTAAAAATGACTTCCCCGCATCGACGAGAAAGCGCTGGCGAACGGCTTGACGTCCCAGGAGCAGGCGGAAACCCATGACATCGCGATTGGTCAGCGTCAGTTCAATGAGCCACTGTTTTTCTCCTAATCTTACTGGGGTTTCAATCACGGGCCGACACTGGGTTTGACCCCCAGAATTGCGAATTTCGCGATATTCCAGCAAGGGCGCGGCAGCGATAACGATGTGCTGGCAGTCTCTCTGGTAGGGATGCACCTGGAAGCGTAGCATGTCTCTCCCGTCCTGTTGAAACTGCTCGATATTAATGGCATGGAGCGCGGAGGAGCGAGCGCCGGTATCAATCTTAGCCTTGATGTCATCAATGCCCAATTCAGGCAGGGCGACGCTTTCGCGCCAACCAATGACGGTTAGCGGTGCTTCGCTGCCTAGGGCGGGAGGCAGGTTTTCTACTGTCAAGGTCGCTCCTCAAGGCGAGTGAATCGTTCCTATTATCCCTTAAGCGATCGCGGAAACCCAACAAGGGCTGTCTCTACCAAGCTGCCTAGCCCTAGAGATGTTTGAAGTTGCCTACAAATATACATTTCGCGGGAAACCAACCCTGCTTAACATAAGTTAAAACTGGGGAAGCAAGCTTATCAATCTGGACTGGTGTTTTATGGGTTACCCATCGATTCAATCCCGACGGACAATCGGCGTTTCTTGGGGGCTGGCGATCGCTGGGGCCATTGTCTTGTTGTGGGCCGGGAGTTTGCTGGGATTGTTGAGTTTGGATTTGGGGCAGGTTTCGGGAGGGGCGATCGCCTTAGCCGTGCTGGTGCGGACTTTTTTACACACGGGGTTATTTATCACCACCCACGAGGCAATTCACGGAACCATTGCGCCGGGGTTGCCTGGCTTAATCAAGGAATTGGCAGAACTGTGGCTCGGTTGTACGCGCTGCTGCCCTACCAGACCCTCGCGGAGAATCAC
>JAAUTE010000099.1 GCA_012031815.1 Chloroflexaceae bacterium | reverse complement strand
GCCGCCGTGCGCCCATCCTGGTGTCTCGTGCCCTGGTGCAACAGATGCGATCGGGTTCGGTGATTGTGGATGTGGCCGTGGATCAAGGCGGCTGTGTGGAAACCCTGCGCGTCACTTCCCACAGCCATCCTACCTATATTGAAGAAGGCGTGATTCATTTTGGCGTCCCCAATATGCCGGGAGCGGTTCCCTGGACAGCCACTCAAGCCCTCAACAACAGCACGCTGCCCTACGTCCTCAAATTGGCCAACCAAGGATTAGCTGCTCTTGAGCGCGACCCGGCCCTTGCTAGAGGCTTAAACGTCAAAGCGGGCCGCATTGTGCATCCAGCGGTACAGGACGTTTTTCCCGATCTACCAGGGGTTTAGCGATCGTCCCAGGCAATCTCATTGGCTAGAACACCGATTTACTAATATTTTGGGTGACTAGTTTTGACCTTAAGAATAATGCCTCCTTGAGTACCCTTAAAGGCAATTAGGTCGGGTTGATAATTTCCTAGCGCGAAAGGCAAGTCTTGGGACGATGGTTCAATCGTGACCTCATAGCCATTTTGAGAGAGTTCTCTGGCCACAGATTCAACTTGCTGATGGTGTAGGTCCTTAATGGATTAACTCATCGATAATGCTTCAATTCCTTGGCAAGAGAGACACAAGCAAACTACTTACTTTCCTCACCTAATCCTGAAAACCGATAGTAGTTGTCACTGGCCGCAGCAGCGCTCGATGCCGAGGCTGTCTAGTAGAATATCGCTGGTGGCATTGGCGATCGCAAATTCGCTGTAGAAACTGCGGGTAAAATCAAAAGACTGCATTTCCGTGACAATGGCGATCACCAGAGATCCCAGGTCATTTTCCCCTTCCAATCGCTGGCGCAGAAATATTTCCGAAGCTCGCTGGGCAATTTTTTGGTTGATCGGCTCTGGCAAATATTCTCGATCCAACCACCCTTGCAGTTGCCCTTGCAGCCATTGGGCTTCTTGCTGGGCATCAACCGCAGGCGGTAAGGCGATCGCGGGAATGGGTTCGGCAGTCATGGCAGTAAAAATTCGAGGAATCAATGATTATAAAGACAACTGTTAAAACAAGATTCATCAAGATTAACTCGTATTGTAGCGGCAGAAGACGGATTAATCCCAGGGTTTTTTCTGGGAGAAATGTCCCAAGGATTCGGCCTAACTCGGCTAAAACGAATAGTATGCTAGGGTTGTCTCTAAGCAAAACCGTTGGGAAGCTGATGGATTGGAATATTGAAGCCATCATTTCTGGCTACGCCCAAGGCTACTTCTTAATGGCCGATGACAGAGGCAAATTACAGTGGTTCACCAGTCAACGACGGGCCCTAATTCCTCTCGACCAGCGGTTTCGCTATCCCAAGTCCCTGCAACGTGTCCTCAATCAAACCCGGTTTCAAGTGGCGATCGACCGGGATTTTTTGGGCGTCTGTCAGGGCTGTGCCGATCGCACGACCACCTGGATTTCTCCGGAGTTGATCGAGCTGTACGGGGAATTGCATCAAGCCGGCTGGGCCCACAGCTTTGAAACCTGGAAGGATGACCAACTGGCGGGGGGCATTTTGGGACTGGCCATTCAGGGTGCATTTATTGGTGAATCCATGTTTTACCACATTCCTGAAGGCTCCAAGGTAGCAATGGTGAAACTGGTCGAACATCTCCGACAGCGCCGCTATCTTCTTTTTGATGCCCAGATGCAAAACCCCCACCTGGAGCGCTTTGGTGCTTACACCATTGGCCAGGACACCTACAATCGTCTCCTGCAACGGGCCCTAAAACGTTCCTGTGTTTTCAGCTAATTTTAAGGATGGACAGGGAGCTGGGCAGATTTTGCCGTAATCCCTACTGCGTTATCCCTTCTAACTTTTGACTTTTTATCGTGGAGGCGACCCCAAAATGCAGGTAAGATGGGGGCTAAGGGCTTGAACCGCCCGATTGGTGTCCACCGCGATCGCCCCATAGCACAATGGCAGCCGAAGAAACGACCTCCAACGCCCCAACTTCCGACAGCGGCGACCAAACGGCCCCAGCCGCTGCCGCCAAACCCGCCGCCAAAGGAAAAAAGCCCAAAGAGCCAGCGGTGGAAGATAAACCTTTTGCAGAATTTATTGAGCAAGACTTCTTCCCCGCCCTGGAAGCTGCCCTGACCCAGCAAGGCATCGAGACCCCCAGCCTCACCCTGCTCAAACAGCCCCTCTCCCTCGTCGGCTCCTCTGGCAACCAGCCTTGCTCCCAAGTCCTCGCTCAGTGGCAACAAGGCCAGCGACAATTTCGGATTTACTTCCTCGAAGGCAGCATTGGCGGAGCCAAAGCCTTCTCCTACTCGACGAGTAATAGCGTTCCCAGTACCCTAGAATCTTTCATGATCGACGAGCGCAAAATCACCCTCGATCTGCTCGTATTCTATACCCTGCAACGCTTGAACGGTCAGAAATGGCTGGTCAGAAATTAAATACCCGTTTCCTGTGCCCCCGGTCAGTGCTGCTTTGGCGATCGCCGGGAGAATTCTTCAGCCAATGCTAAAACTCTACGATTATTTGCCCGCTGGAAATGGGTATGAAGTTTGGCTCCTGCTGACAGAGCTGGAGATTCCTTTTGAGCGAATTGAAGGGGCTATTCTGGGAGGCGAGAGCAGAACGCCAGGGTTTTTAGCTGAGGTTGCCCCGGAGGGAGGATTTTCCCTGGAGGGGTTTCCCGCGATTAGGCATTGGATGGGGCGAATCGCCTCGCGATCGCGTTATCTTCCCATTACCCAGGCTTGAGCGATCGCAACATGAATTTAATTCATTTACTCCTGCGTACTTCTTGGTTATCGGTTGGTCTGGCGATCTTGGTGGGGGGCGTGAGCGGCATCGCCAGTACGGGATTGATTATCCTGCTGGGGGATAGCCTGACTGGCTCTGAGCTGAGTTTTGCCTGGAAATTGACAGGTTTTGTGGGATTGGGACTGCTGATGCTGGTAACCAACATTGGTTCCCAAGTGTTGCTGGCGGATTTATCCGAAGGGGCGATCTATCAGTTGCGGCTGCTGCTGTGCCAGCGGATTTTAGCCTCTTCCCTGCGCCATTTAGAAGCAGTGGGCGCTGCCAAGTTACTGGCGGCTCTGACCGAGGATATTCAAGCCATTTCCCTGGCTTTTTTCAATTTCCCCCTGCTCTTTACCAACTTGGCCATTGTGGTTTGCTGTCTGGGCTATTTGGCCTGGCTGTCTGTGCCCGTATTTCTGTTGATGCTGTTGGTGATGGCTGCTAGCGTGGTGAGTTTTCAAGCCCTGGCCCGCCAGGGAGAAACGGCGCTGGCCCTGGCCCGCGAGCAGCAAGACCGGCTGTTAAGTCAATTTCGGGCGATTATTGAAGGGGCGAAGGAACTGAAACTGCACCGCCAGCGACGGCAGGTCTTTTTGAGAGAAAATCTCCAGCAAACGGCGGCGATCGCGCGGAAGTACAATGTGCGGGGGCGGATTGTCTTTGCGGTGGGAACCAGTTGGGGCTTGTTGAATTTGTTTATTGCCCTGGGGGTGTTGATTTTTGTGCTGCCCCAGTATTTGCAGATTCAAGGGGCGGTTTTGGCCAACTATGCCTTGATTTTGCTGTACCTAATTTTGCCGATGGAAATTGTGCTGCGAGCAATGCCCATTTTAGTAAAGCGAGCATTGCCCTGGCAAAAATTGATGCCCTCGGTATTTCTTTGCAGTCCCTGGCCAAGGAAAACGAATTGGCTCCTGACCCGGTTAATCCTGCCTGGAAAGAGTTGAAGTTGTTTGGCGTCACCCACACTTATTATCGGGAACTGGAGGAAAGTAATTTTACCCTCGGCCCCATAGATTTAACCTTCAATGCTGGGGAAATTGTCTTTATTGTGGGCGGTAATGGCAGTGGTAAATCCACCCTGGCAAAAATTTTGGCGGGCTTATATTTTCCCCAATCGGGAACCCTGTTCTTAGATGACATCCCCATTACCGACAGCAATCGCGAGTGGTATCGCCAGCACTTTACCGCGATTTTTTCCGATTTCTTCCTGTTTGAGCGGCTCGTTGGCTTAGCCAGTGACGCCCTCGATCCCCAGGCGGAAAAATATCTCCATCAACTCCAGCTCGATCACAAAGTCCAGGTCGCCAATGGCCAGCTTTCAACCACCGCCCTCTCCCAGGGCCAGCGCAAGCGCTTAGCACTCCTGACGGCCTATTTGGAAGATCGGCCCATCTATCTGTTCGATGAGTGGGCTTCTGACCAAGATCCCCAGTTTAAAGCCATTTTTTACACTCAATTGCTACCAGAACTGCGAAATCGTGGCAAAACGGTCTTGGTTATCAGCCATGACGATCGCTATTTTGACTGCGGCGATCGCCTAATCGAACTGGAAGATGGTCAACTCAAAGGCGATCGCAAATCCCCCTAATTCATTGAGCCAGAAACCGGACTAATTCCTCTAATTTTAACCAAGGCATGCCACTTTTGAGGATTTCACGAGCTTTTTCTAAGCCCTCCTGGTGGTGACCCGTGGGAACGATGCCGCCAACTTGCAGCGCCAGGGAAGCATTTAAGGCGACGGCGTCCTGTTGTGCGGAAGACCCTTTTCCCTGCAACACTGCCTGCAAAATTTCAGCGTTTTCTGGTATATCCCCCCCTTTTAGGGCAGAAGTTGGCGTTCGGGGAATTCCCAGCTCCAAGGGGTCAAGCTCGCTCAGTTGCAGGCTGCCTTTCCCTACAATGGCTAAATCCGTGGCTGCGGCTAATCCCGCTTCATCCAATTTTTCTCTGCCGTGTAGGACGATGCCCTGCGCAATGCCTAGCTCCTGGAGCGCTTGGGCCATCGGCACGAGAAACTGGGGATCGTAGATGCCAATCACTTGCCCCGCCGGACGCAGGGGATTCACCAGGGGCCCCAGCAGATTGAAAACCGTGCGGATTTTTAAGGCTTTGCGGACAGGGGCGACGCTTTTGAGGGCTGGATGCCAGCCAGGAGCAAATAAAAAGGTAATTCCCACTGTTTCTAGGGCGGCTTCGCTGGTTGCCAGCGGTGTTGCCAAATTAATGCCCAAATACTCCAAACATCCGCCGAACCCACTTTGCTGGAGGCGGGAACGGTTGCCATGTTTGGCCACGTTTGACCCCGCCGGCGCGGCGACGAAGGCCGCGGCCGTAGAAATATTAAAGGTAGACGCTCCATCTCCTCCCGTGCCACAGGTATCGATCGCTGGGGCATGGTGGTGCAATAAAGATCTGAGTTGGGACTGGGCCTGTAAAACCCTGGCCATGCCGACCAGTTCCGAGGCGGAAACCCCTTTTGCCTGAATTGCCGCCAAAATCGCCCCCGACAGCTCCCCGGAAAGTTCCTCCCGCAGCCATCCCGCCATTAATCGGGCCGCTTGTTCTTGGTTCAGGGATTGGCGATCAAGGAGTTGCTGCAGTAATTCCGACCAATTGATGGACGCTATCTCGTTTTCCTGAAAGTCTGACACCATTACCATCTTGAGCGCTTCTAACAGCCAATAACAGGATTTTTTTATTGTCCCACCTCCCGCCAGCCGCCAAGAAGCAATTTTCACGCCTGGTTTTTTCCCTGGCCCTTGACGGGCGCGCCGCCCTCTCCCCTATGATGATTTTGTAAAGTTTTGTGGCTAATTCTCTATGCTGGCTCTAAGGTTTGTGGTGCGAACGATTTGCCTGTTGGCGGTTCTCTGGTTTTGGGCGGTTCCCCTAGCGGCTCTGGCAGCTCTGCCGCCGGATACCGCAGCCCCGAAAGTTTACGAAAAAATGAATTTAAGCGGCCGCGATTTTTCCGAGCAAAACCTGCAACTGGTTCAATTTGCCGAAACTAATCTCACCGGGGCGAACCTATCCGGGTCGGATTTGCGAGGAGCGGTCTTCAACAGCTCAATTTTGGAGAATGCCAACCTCCAAGGTGCAGATCTCAGCAGCGGGCTGGCTTATTTGACCTCGTTTAGAAACGCTGATCTCGGCGACGCGATTCTGACCGATGCAATCATGATGCGCTCTATTTTTGAAGATGCTAATGTTACGGGGGCGGACTTTACCTTCGCGGTCATCGATCGCGGCCAGCTAGCCAAATTGTGCGATCGCGCTGGGGGAGTCAACAGTAAAACTGGGGTATCAACCCGTGAATCCCTGGGTTGTCCCTAGAAACACAAGAATTAAACTTTATGCAGCGCTTTATAAGCGCTGTGGCTTTATTCCTGCTGCTATGTCCCGCAAATGCCTGGGGGCAGGCCAGCAAATATTACCCGCCGCCCCTGTCCTACAGCAACGCCGTGTTGGTTGGCAAGGATTTTTCCGGACAAAAACATGTAAGCAGCGGAATTTGCCGCAGGCCAAGGTCAGCACCAGACAGTTCTGGGAGACTTTATTAATTCGCAATCGCCTAATTGGGAGAGCTGGCAGCCAAATCAAAGTCCTGGATTGCGATAGACTCGATCAATTGACAGGCGGCCAGGGGAAGGCCGTCACAGAAATATAAAAAATAGCAAAATTCTAACATCCCCGACTGGCGAAGAAGTTTATAAAGGGAGAAGTCCAGGCTTGAGGTCAGCTCAACGCTAGCGGCAGTCGTACTGCCAGAGGAAGAAGCGATGTTATACGACCAAACCCCACTGCTCAAAAGTAGCACTACTGATTTTGAGCGGGCAGCGATGGAGCGATTTTCTCAGCTCGCCGCCTGTCTGCCCCCTCCTGCCAGGTGTTTCGCGAACCCTGGGGTCAGGCTACCGTAGTCTGTCTCAATTTTGCCGCCTGTTCCGAGCAGCTCGCCGCTGTTCAATCCCAGCTTCCTGTCCTCATCGCCGCCGCCCAGCAATTGGGCCTGACCAACTCCTTGGTTTTCAAAATTGGCAATCAGGTGATAAGCTGGCACGCGATCGCCGATTCGTGAATCCATGCCAGAATTGCCAACGCCGCGCCAAATTCTCAGCACCCTGCTGCCCACGTTGCGCCTTGCCGCTGCCTATGCCAGCCAACTTCAGCCTCAGATAACTGCCCTCCCTGCTAAAGATGCCGATAATTTTTTTAGCGGCGGCCCTCAGCGATGCCGACCTGGCTATTCAAAATTTTGTGGAAGTCACGCTGCTGGCAACCTTTCCCCACCTCCGCTTTTTTGGCGAGGAGTTTGAGCGCTCTAGCAACACAAAATATTTTCGCGCCACAACCCTGGGCGATCGCGATGATTATCTCATCACCCTCGATCCCATCGACGGCACGCGCTATTACCTCGACGGTTGGGATAACTATCAAATTATCCTCGGTATTCTCAATGTCGATGATTTTGAAGGGGCGATCGCCATTTCCCCAGGGCAAAACTGCTACTACTGGGCCCTACAAGGAGAAGGGGCTTTCTGGGGAACCTTAGACGCTGATTTATCCGCCTGTCAGCCCCTATTAATCGTCTCGCCTCCGCCGGTCGTCTATCTCGGCATGGCTATGCGATCGCTGAAACCGCTGTTAGGGGATCACTACACCGCGATTAGTGTGGCAACGGACTATTCCCAATCGGAGCAAATTCCCAATTTCAACGCCATTCTGAGCAGCGAATTAAGCGGGGCCGTCCTCAGACGCGCGCAGTTTATTGATGGTGCCGCCCTAGCCTTTATTGCCAGAGAGGCGGGATGCGTTGTGACCACTCTGGAGGGGTCAGCACCACCGCCTGCGATCGCTGCGAAAACGATTGCTTGCCCGGTTTAATGGTTGCTGCCTCAAAAACGATTCATCAAGATCTCCTGGCTGCTGTCCAGCAATGGATGGCCCCATCGAGCTAAGGGGACATACCGGGAGCATAGGCCTCGACGACATTTCCTGTCTGCGAACAAACCATGAGATAGTCGCAGCTCGGACAGGCGGTCTGGATGAGCTGATGAACCACAAGATAGTGACGCTCGGCATGACTGCCGCAATTCGGACAGCGAACGGTTTGCAGGACTTTCATTGGTAATTTCTCCCAGTGTTTTTAAGAGTGATGCCGAAAATTGATTTTATTTGCTTGAGCGGTAGAGACCGCTTTGGGGGCTTGAACCCTTGCCCTAAGCGCTTGGTTTTTGCCCATTGAAGGACGGATTTTTATTGAGACCCTGGGCTAGAGCCTTTGATCTCCTTGATCCCAGTCCCATTCTCGCAAAAAGTAAAACAGGTTGGCTCCTTTGATAAGAAAGATAAATCCTAATCCCAGGAAGTAAAACGCTCTTAAGATTCTATTTGCCTTCCCTCAATCTTTAGATAGAAAATAAAAGATTGTTTCTAAGGAGTGCTTCGCAAGCGATCGCCCAATCAGTTAGGATTTACAGAAAACTTAGGCAACGCGGCTGCGTTAACCGGAAAACTCATGGAAATAAACTGGCAAATTGTCAAAACCTACGAAGACATTTTCTATCACAAAGCGGATGGCATCGCCAAGGTGACCATTAACCGCCCCCACAAACGTAATGCCTTCCGCCCCAAAACGGTGTTTGAACTTTATGAAGCCTTTACCGATGCCCGCGAAGATCCCAAAATTGGCGTCATTTTACTGACTGGGGCCGGCCCTCACAGTGACGGCAAGTATGCCTTTTGTGCTGGCGGGGATCAGAGCGTGCGCGGCCAGGCGGGCTATCTGGACGATGGGGGCGTCCCTCGCTTGAACGTTCTCGACCTACAGCGCCTGATCCGCACCATTCCCAAGGTGGTTATTGCGCTGGTGGCGGGTTATGCGATCGGCGGCGGCCATGTTTTGCATTTACTTTGCGATCTGACCATTGCGGCCGATAATGCTATTTTTGGACAGACGGGGCCAAAAGTGGGTAGCTTTGACGGCGGCTTTGGCGCTAGCTACCTGGCTCGCATTGTGGGACAAAAAAAAGCCAGGGAAATCTGGTTTCTCTGTCGTCAATATAGCGCTGCTCAGGCTTTAGAGATGGGGTTGGTTAATTGCGTCGTGGCGGTGGAGGAGCTAGAAGCAGAAGGAATCCGCTGGGCCCAGGAAATCCTGGAAAAAAGCCCGAGTCGCCAATTCGGTGTCTGAAAGCGCCTTTAATGCGGACTGCGACGGCCAGGCGGGTTTGCAAGAGTTGGCGGGCAATGCGACACTTTTGTACTATATGACCGAAGAAGGGGCGGAAGGCAAGCAGGCGTTTTTGGAAAAGCGATCGCCGAATTTCCGAGAGTATCCCTGGTTACCCTAGCCTTGGTAGAATCACTGGCTTTCAGCAAAAATAAGCCAAAAAAAGGACGTTCCGAGGAGCGTCCGGCTTAAACTTGGGTTAGCAAAACCATGACAGGCAAAATTAGCATGGTTATTTTAAAGATTTTTTTTAAGAACGTTGTTTGGCATAGGCGAAAACGGGTTGGGCAGCCGGGGGAGTGGCTGTCTCAGCGGCGTCTCTAGCGGCAGAAGTTGTGGTGCAAGTAATGGAAAAAGAGCTTTCTAAGTGGACAAGTTCCCGTAATGTATGCCAATTGGAAGAAAAGGGCGGAACAGCTAAGGTACAAGCCGTCCAGTGACCCTGGACAGGTACATTCAAGCGCTGGCACATCCCACCCCGACGGCCTTGGGTTTCGTAATGGCGACAATACCGGCAGGCCGAGGTTATAAATTTTTCGGGTTCCATAGGCGTTAGGTGATGAAGGATTAACTTCTGCATTGAAGCCTTAAAACTATTGTGCGCCTGCCTCTCCTGACACCAAAGACACCAACAGCTTTCCTGGATTGCTTTTGGCGATCCCCGCTCCCAAGTCGGTCTTTAGAATCTCTTTAGCATTGGTTCACAATTGGATACCGGATTGTTAAATTCACCTGAAGTAAGTATCCTAAATCACTATTTTCCAGAAGGGGATCGGGGAATGCGGGTTGGAATGGGTTGGGGATCGCTTGCTTCCGCTTAAGATCTTTAAGCCAACTCAAATCAAGAAAGTATTAAATACTGCGATCGCTGGGAACTCTCTTTAGTAAAAAATGTGCGATCGCCAAAATCACATCTGAGGAAAGGTACAATCGCGTTGAGGCTTTATTGATTAGCTGGCGGGTTTATTTGGTTATGGTTAGCAGTCGTGAGCGTCCGTCGTTTAGCAATCGCAATCCTGAGCGGAGCGCCCGTCAGTTATTGACGGTTCCGATTTGTGAGCAACAGGCTAAACCCTCTGAGCTACAAACAACCCTCAATGACCTCCTCGATCGCCAACCGGGAGCCAATCTTGCTTTTTTAAACTCTCACTCCGCCCCTCAAGAACTAGAGCGCTTGATTTGCGATCGCAGCTACAAAATTGGCGATCGCCTGGAACTGCCACCAAGCTGACAAATTAAAGCTAAAAAGTCATGATTTAAGCGGTTAAGTACAAATAAGGTCAAAAGAACCCAACCCCCTAGCCCCCTTCCCTGTGAGGGCAGGGGGGAACAACTTTAAACATTTCTCCCCTCGCCTGGTAGGAGAGGGGCCGGGGGAGAGGTTTGTTGATTCGATCGCGCTGGGTTCGGAATTTTGGGTCGGCAAGCAGGTTTGAGGCGAGGCAAGTCACGCTTCATTTACGGCAGTTGCGGTGAAGCTGGTCGGGGCAAAACCCTTTCTGAATAAGGATCGCAGCCAAAGTTCCCTGGATAACCCCCGGCGATTGGCTTTGCCAGTGCGCGGAGTGCAATCGCCACCTTCGCCCTATTTTCGAGCCATCACCTACCAGCTATCCCAAAATCACTCAACCAATACGCGCTAAGTTGATTCATGAGTAAGCAAATTTGTCGATGAAGTTCGGGACTTAATGATATGGCAGTTCCTAGGCAATTTAGAATTAAAGAAGCTTTCTAGCCAATAGTAATTATGCTGAAAACCGTTACTGGTATTTATCAAAATGGACAAATTCATCTCGCAGAGCAGCCGGAAGAGATTCATGAGCTTTCCCAAGTTCTGGTTACCTTTCTCAATGCGAGTACAGTCGATTCCGCTAAACTGCGCCAACTAATCGAACAATTGGAAACAATTGAGGGGATTCAGCAAGGCTTTGAGGAACTTAACGCTGGACAGACTCGCAATATTAGCAGTTTCATCCAGGAAATGCAGCAAAAATATGACATTTCAGATTGAGCTTACCTCGATTGCAGCGGTTCAGATTGAACAAGCGTATCTCTGGTATCAAGAGCGTAATCCTGAATTTGCCGATCGTTGGTTTCGAGGCCTAATGAATGCTATCGCGACTCTACAGGAAAAGCCGCAGCGCTGTGCGTTAGCCCTTGAACATAAGATTTTTTCCGAAGAGGTGCGGCAACTTTTGTATGGCAAAGCCAAAAGTGTCTATCGAGTACTGTTTACGATTCGAGATGCCACAGTTTATATATTGTATGTCCGGCATAGTTCCCAAGCGCTCCTGACGTTAAGCAGCCTAGAACAATTAAAAAGTGACGATTAAACCCTCAACGACCGGGGAAATATGCAGGAAACCCCACTCAAAAATATGATGATCAAGAATTGAGCGATTGACTTTGCCAGGGCGCGGCGTGCGATCGCCCCAAGAGTCTCCAGAAAACCCAGCGACGATCGCCCCCACGTTGACGCTAGATGTTAAATATCGAGATCGCTCAGATTCAAGCGAGAACCGTGGGCTTCAATGAACTCCCGACGGGGAGCCACCCGATCGCCCATCAGCACCGTAAAAATGCGATCGGCCTCGGCCGCATCCTCGATTTCCACCCGCTTAAAGGTGCGCGTCTCCGGGTTCATGGTCGTATTCCACAACTGGGTCGGCATCATCTCACCCAGACCCTTAAACCGCTGGATCGTGTAATTGGCATTGGACGGAAACTCCCGCAACCGCTGCTGCATTTCGCGATCGCTGTAGCAATAGTAATGATTGCGGCCCCGCTCCACCTTGTAGAGAGGCGGACAGGCAATGTAAATATAGCCTTGATCCACCAACTCCCGCTGATAGCGATAGAAAAGGTCAGCAACAGCGTGCGAATGTGGGCCCCATCCACGTCCGCGTCCGTCATGATCACGATGCGGTGGTAGCGCAACTGGGAGGCATCAAACTCTTCTCCCTTGATCCCCAACCCCAGCGCTGTAATCAGCGATTGAATCTCCGTGTTTTTGTAAATCTTGGCATCGTCAGTCTTTTCAATGTTGAGGATCTTGCCCCGCAACGGCAGGATCGCTTGGAAACGGCGATCGCGGCCCTGCTTAGCCGAACCGCCCGCACTGTCCCCCTCCACCAGGAAAATCTCCGACTCCTGGGGATCGCGAGTGCTGCAATCGGCCAATTTACCCGGCAAAGGCGAAGATTCCAACACCGATTTGCGGCGCACCAACTCCCGCGCGTGACGAGCCGCCTCTGCCGCCTTAAACGCCTGAACAGCCTTTTCGATAATGGCATCAGCGACCTGGGGATGAAACTCTAAATACTCATTGAGTGCTTCCCCCACCAAAGACTCCACAATGCCCCGAACTTCAGTGTTTCCCAGCTTCGTCTTGGTCTGCCCTTCAAATTCCGGCTCAGGAACCTTAACCGAAATTACCCCGGTTAACCCTTCCCGCACGTTCTCACCGCCCAGGTTCGGCTCATTTTCCTTAATTTTGTTGCGCTTGCGAGCCACGCTGTTGAGAGTGCGGGTCAAAACCGCCTTCAACCCTTCCAGGTGGGTTCCGCCATCGATGGTGCGAATATTATTGGCAAATCCCAAAACATTGTCATTGTAGGCATCGGCACACCATTGCAGCGCCACCTCAACCTGGGTGCCATTGCGCTCCCCGCTTACGTAAACGATCTCCGAGTGCAGCAGATCCTTTTCCCCAACCATGTAGGTCACATACTCCCGAATGCCCCTTCGTAGCAGTAGGTTTCAATGCGGGGTTCCTCCAACCGCAGGTCAGAGAAGGTAATCTTCACCCCAGCGTTTAGGTAAGCCAGCTCCCGCAAGCGCCCCGCCAGGGTATTGTAGTCAAACTCAATGCCATTGACGAAAATTTGGCTATCCGGCAAAAACGCCACCGAAGTCCCTGTGCGATCGCTGCTTCTGGCTCTACCTCCAACTCCGTCACCGGGATTCCCCGCTCAAAGCGCTGGTTATGAACTCTGCGATCGCGCCAAACCGTCACCTCCACCCAAGCCGAGAGGGCATTGACCACCGAAATCCCGACCCCGTGCAGCCCCCCCGAAACCTTATAGCCGCCGCCGCCAAATTTGCCCCCGGCGTGCAGCACGGTCATGACCGTTTCCAGAGCTGATTTACCCGTGGTGGGGTGGGTATCCGTGGGAATCCCGCGACCATTATCGGTTACCCTCACCGAACCATCGCCATTGAGATCGACCTCAATGTGGGTACAATAACCTGCCAGAGCCTCGTCGACGGAATTGTCTACTACCTCATAGACGAGATGATGCAGCCCGCGCGGCCAGTCGTCCCAATGTACATACCGGGACGCTTGCGGACGGGTTCTAGCCCTTCGA
>JAAUTE010000098.1 GCA_012031815.1 Chloroflexaceae bacterium | reverse complement strand
CGCCTGAGTTGCCATGATTTCCCCCCTCATTACCCCCGCTCCCCTGCCAGCCCCAGACCTGGAAATTCACCAGCCCCTTCCGGCTGTTCGCAGTGCCTTCAGCCTGGCGATGACGGTTGTGGGTTTTGTCTTGATGAGTTTGGCCCTACTGCCTCTGGCAGCCATCCTGGTAATGGTGGTTGTCCGGGGCATCGACCATCTCAGTTGGGCAACCCTCACCTCCCTCCCCGCTCCCCCGGGCGTGGAAGACCAGCCCAATGGCTTTGTCAATGCCCTCGCTGGCTCAGCAATCATGATCGCGATCGCCATTTTCATTGCCCTGCCCCTGGGCAGCATGACGGGGGTATTACTGGCGGAATTCACCCAAAAAACTAAATTAAGCGCTATTATCCGCTCATTTTTATTGGTGCTTGCCAGCATTCCTACCCTGATTATTGGCGTCTTTGTCTGGCACGTTCTGGTGAAATCCCTGAAATCCTTTTCGGCGATCGCGGGAGGGGTGGCCCTGAGCCTGGTCATGCTGCCGATCATCGCTTTAACCACGGAAGAAGCGCTAAAACTAGTGCCTCAATCCTATCGACTTGGTTCGGCGGCCCTGGGCGGCGGGCGCTTGCCGACGGTGTTTCGCATTGCCATTCCCGCCGCATTACCCGCGATTACCACCGGAACCTTGCTCGCCATCGCCAGAGCGGCCGGAGAAACTGCGCCAGTGCTACTCACCGCAGGATACACTGCCTATTGGTCAGAGGGATTACTGAAACCGACCCTGGCGCTGCCCCACTATATTTTTCTAGGAGCCACCTCCCCCTTCGCCGATCAAACCAGCCCGGCTTGGACAGCGGCACTGGTACTTTTGGCATTGGTGCTGGTTACCAATGTTTTATCCCGTGTCTTACTCGCAGACGTTACTAAATCATTGCTAATAACCAATTAATTATGACTGCTAGCGACTTCCCTCTCTCTGAATCAATGGCTGCGGCTGAGCCGACTCAGACCGCTATTTCTATTAAAGATTTAAGCTTTTTCTACGGCACCAAAAAGGTTCTCGAAGGCGTTTCCTTTGAGATCCATCCCCAAAAAGTCACGGCCATGATTGGCCCCTCCGGCTGCGGTAAATCTACCCTGCTCAAAGCGCTGAACCGTATCGGCGAGTTGGAGGGCAAAGTGACGATTACGGGCAAAGTCGAGTTTTTTGGCCAGGACATCTACGACAAGCGCGTGAATTTAAATCGCCTGCGCCGCCAGATCGGCATGGTCTTCCAGCGGCCCAATCCCTTCCCGCCAGCATCTACGATAACGTGGCCTACGGCGTTCGCATTTTTAGCCGCAAGAGCCGCGCGGAACTGGATGAGCTAGTGGAATCCTCCCTGCGGGGGGCAGCCCTGTGGGACGAGGTGAAGGACGACCTCAACAAATCAGCCCTGGGGTTGTCCGGCGGTCAGCAGCAGCGCCTCTGCATTGCTCGCTCTCTGGCGGTACAGCCGAAAGTTTTGCTCATGGACGAACCCTGTTCCGCCCTCGACCCGATTTCCACCATGAAAATTGAGGAGCTGATCCGCGACCTCAAAGACCGCTTCACCATTGTGATCGTCACCCACAACATGCAACAGGCCTCGCGGGTTTCGGACTTTACGGCTTTCTTCAACGCCGATGAAACCCGCATTGGTCGCTTGGTAGAGTACGGTTCAACGACAAAAATTTTTACCGATGCCTCCAATCCCAGAACCTGCGATTACGTGGCGGGACGCTTTGGTTAAACCAGGGCTGGCGGGAAAATCAGCTTGGGGCATGGCTGGGCCATGCCCTTCGTTGTAACAATAGGATTGATAGCTACTGCCAAAGGAATTGCCCATGATCTTTAAACCCCGCCGCTCCTCGGTTCGCGATCGCTGGCGGCCCTGGATCGAAAAATTTGTGGCGATCGCCGGACGGGATGGGGTGGTCTGCCGCAAGGATGAATTGTTGACCTACGAATGCGATGGCTTGGCCAGTTATCGCCAGCGGCCAGCGGTGGTGGTGCTGCCCCGGACAACGGCGCAAGTCGCGGCGATTTTGCAGATTTGTCAGGAAAATAATTTACCCTGGGTGGCGCGGGGGGGCGGGAACGGGACTGTCGGGGGGGGGCTTTGCCCGTGGAAGATTGCCTGCTGGTGGTCACAGCGCGCATGAATCAGATCTTGCAAGTAGACCTGGATAATCATCGCATTGTGGTGCAGCCAGGGGTGATTAACAACTGGGTGACCCAAGCCGTGAGTGGAGCCGGATTTTACTACGCCCCCGACCCCTCCAGTCAAATTATTTGCTCCATTGGCGGCAACGTGGCCGAAAATTCCGGCGGCGTTCACTGCCTGAAATACGGCGTTACCACCAATCACGTCCTGGGGCTAAAACTGGTGCTGCCTGATGGTTCTACGGTAGAAGTGGGCGGCTCTGTGCCAGAAATGCCGGGATACGACTTAACCGGGGTATTTGTGGGGTCGGAAGGAACCCTGGGCATCGCCACAGAAGTTACCCTGCGGCTGCTGAAAGCCCCAGAAGCGGTCTGTGTGGTGTTAGCAGACTTTGACACCGTTGAAGGGGCGGGCCGGGCGGTGGCGGCGATTATCAGTGCCGGAATGATTCCAGCCGGTATGGAAATTATGGATAATCTCAGCATCAACGCCGTGGAAGATGTGGTGGCGACGGGCTGCTATCCCAGAGATGCGGGGGCGATTTTATTGGTGGAGTTGGATGGATTGCAGGTAGAAGTGTCCGCTAGCAAACATCGGGTGGCTCAACATTGCCGCGACAATGGGGCGAGAAGTATTACCTCAGCCAATGACCCCCAAACCCGCCAAAAGCTCTGGAAGGGAAGGAAAGCGGCCTTTGCGGCGGCAGGACACATTAGTCCCAATTATTTTGTGCAGGATGGGGTGATTCCCCGCACCCAGCTCGCCCAGGTTCTTCGGGAAATTGAAGCGTTGAGCGAGCGATCGGGCTATCGCATTGCCAATGTGTTCCATGCCGGGGACGGCAATTTGCATCCCCTGATTCTCTACGATGGGTCAGTGCCGGGGGCCTTTGAGCAGGTGGAGGCGATCGGGGGTGAAATCCTGAAATTATGCGTCGCCGCTGGGGGCAGCATTTCCGGGGAGCATGGCATTGGAGCCGACAAAAATTGCTACATGCCCCAGATGTTTAACGAAGTCGATCTGGAAACCATGCAGTACGTGCGCCTGGTGTTTAATCCCAAAAATCTGGCCAACCCAGGCAAGCTGTTTCCCACGCCCCGCACCTGTGGCGAAGCGGCTAATTCTCGTCAGCTTCAGCTTGAAGGGGCACAGTTGTTTTGAGGTCAATCGCTCAACAGGCGATCGCAAGCATTAAAAAAACTGTTAGTCCAGATACACTGATCGGGACACCAAACTGAAATAAGTTTTGATAAGGTTGTATTGACAACTGCAAGTATCTTGAATAGATTTTTGCGGTTTCAACCGAGACTGAGGTATCGCCGATGACTGTTTTGACCAAGCCTCCCGCTCAAGATTGCCGCCTCCCTGAAACGGGTTTGGGCGAAAATTAGCCCGGAAAGCTGCCCCCACCATTACAACTTCCACCTGCACACGGTTTGCTCTGACGGGCAACTGACGCCGGAAGGGTTAATTCAACAGGCGGTTACCCTCGACCTCAAGGGCCTAGCCATTACCGATCACCATTGCGTTCGGGGGAATTTGGCGGCTCAGCGCTGGCTGGCAGACCTGGCCCAAGCACGGCCCCATCAAGTTTTGCCCCAGCTTTGGACGGGCATGGAAGTAACCTGTCAGTTGCAGGGTTGCGAAGTTCACATTCTCGGTTATGCTTTCGAACCAGAACATGAGGCCATTACACCTTATTTATTAGGCGATCGCCCCTTGGGCAGTGAGGGGTTGGCGGAAAATGTAGTTGGCGGCCCTGCACCAGGCGGGGGGATTAGCGGTGCTGGCCCATCCCTGCCGCTATCCGCGCTCCGCTGAGGAGTTGATTCCGGCGGCGGCGGCAGTTGGGATTGATGGGACAGAAGTATATTATTCCTACAACAACTCCAAACCCTGGAAGCCCACGCCACAGAAAACGGAGTTGGTTCGAGAACTAGCCCAAAAATACGGGTTGTGGATGACCTGCGGCACGGATACCCACGGGGTGAACTTGCTGCTGCGTCACTAAATCCATACGGTTCCGCACCTAAAGCAATAAGGTTTCCCGGCTAAAGCAATCAGGTTCCGCTTCTGAACCAACAAGGTTTTGTCAGCTAAGCAATGGGGAAAATCGTCCCTATTCGATTCCTAAGGCTTTTCCCAAAATCTCCGGCCATGATGCTTGCGACCCGCCAAAGCGGAGATAACTGACGGGATTAAGCTTAACTAACGCCGCTGCCCAGCACGAATAAGCTCACCAATGTGCCGCTATTCCAAAGGCTGTGCAACAAAATCGACGCCAGCAAATTTCGCGATCGCGTATAGACCACGGCTAAAACCATGCCCAGGATAGCGAGAGGCAGCACTTCCGCCAAACTCAGGTGCGCCAGCGAAAAAATTAAACTACTCACCACAATGGCTCCCCACACCGGCAAATAGCGCGTCAGCGACGGCAAGAGAAACCCCCGAAACATAATCTCTTCAAAAATCGGCGCAGCAATGGAAGCCGTTACGAAAAAGATCAACAGCGCTAGGCGATCGTTGGCTTGCAACGCCAAAAACAACAGGGGATTGCTGCCGCCCTGACCCTGCCAAATTTGTTGGTTGAGCAAGGAAACAACTACCACTAACGGCACAGCGACAGCGTAGCCTCCCAAACCCCACAACAGCCAAGGACTCAACCAGCGAAAGCGAAACCAATCCCTGGGTAAAGGCCGGTAGCCCCGGATGGAGAAATAGAGGACAGCAATCCCCGAAACCGCCACCAGCAAATAGGTTGCCATCACATAAAATGCCTGAAGGCGAATGCTCGTCCCCGCCAGATTAATGCCCAGGAGGCTAATCAACAGCGGTAAGAGAATTTGGCTAATCAAGAAAAAGCCCACAATCAGAACTTGCCAGATAATTTCCCCACTCCAAGGCGTCTCCCAAGCCAAATTGCCGCTAATCGCCAGCACGGCTTTTTCCCCTGCCGTCAGTCGCTGCACCAGCAGAAAATCAGCAATCCCGTAGCCCAATAATGCCCGGGTCAGAAACGGCAGTCCCCCAATTAATCCCAACTTGCTCAAGGCTGTCTCTGCTGCTTGGGCTTGCTCGGCCTGGAGAGCCGCTAAATCGTCATCGCGATTCTCTAGTTGATATAGCCGCTGTAGTGCCTGATAGCGAAACCAGCCCTGGAGGCTGCTGGAGAGTTCAACTTCGGCATCCGGTAATACCACGGGCGGCTCGCGCCACAGACTGCTGAGAAATCTGGCCCCACGCACCGTACTCAAGGGCGTTTGCGGATTCGGCTCAATTTGCTCCCAAGTGGTCAGGGCTGCTTCAATCTCCCCCCTCCTCGCCTGAACAATTCCCAATTTTAGGGTGATTTCCTGAATAAACCCCTGGATTTCTGTCAGCTCTTTCTGCAAACGCTGCGATTGTACCGCTGACGCTACAGTAATCGGGGATTCCTGGGAATCAGCCCCCTCCGGTGCGATCGCCACGGGAGCTGACAGGGTTTCTCGTTGTGAGAGCAGCTGAGCGCGACTTTTTTCGGCAAGCTGGCGGGCTTTTTGCAATTGTTCGCTGGCATTCCCGTAGGGATCGCTGCCCAGTAACGCCTGGCCCACGGGACTGTCTGCCCCAGCTTTAACGGCCAATTCACTGGCCTGCAACACTAAATTAGTTTGATAAAGTTCTAAGCGGGCCTGCACCTGTGGCTCACTCAAACTGCTTCCCAGGGATAAAAATACAGGAATTAAGGAAATAACTGTCAGAATCGCGAGGATAATTCGTTTAATCGTCATTGAATTTTATGGTTGAGAGCGCCCCTCCGGCAATTGAACCCGGCGCTACAGCAGCTATCAGGACGGCGGGGATAGGGTCTTTTAGATCCTAGTTGATTCCTGGGACTTAATTTTGGCGATCGCCGCGCTGAAATCAAGACAGCTCTGGGACTGGGAGCAGTTTACTTTTGGGTGAGAATACTCTGTAATTGAGAATAGCCAAGACCCCCTGCCCACTGACTAGAGGAGGAATCACTTGAGTACTCGCGTCATCATCGTGCGCCACGGACAGAGCAGCTACAACGCCCAGCAGCGCATTCAGGGTCGCTGCGACGAATCGGTCATCACCGACCAAGGTAGAGCCGATGCTCGAATTGTCGGCCAAACTCTGAGCAACCTCACCTTTGATGCCATTTATTGCAGTCCGCTGCAACGGGCCCAACAGACCGCCGAGGTGATTCGCAACGGCTTTGCTGTTGCTCCCTCCCTGCAATCCGTTGACACCCTCAGGGAAGTAGACCTGCCCCTGTGGGAAAAACTCACCAAACAGGAAGTTAAGAACCGGTTTCCCGAAGATTATCGCTGCTGGAAGGAACGCCCTGAGGAATTTAAGATGCAGCTTGCCTCTGGGGAGGAGCATTTTCCGGTACGGGCACTCTACGAACAAGCCCAGCAGTTTTGGCAGGAAATCTTGCCTCGTCACGAAAATCAAACTATTTTAATCGTCGCCCACAACGGTATTAATCGCTGCTTACTGATGAGCGCCGTGGGTATTGCTCCCGCCTTCTATCACTCCCTGCAACAGTCCA
Organism: Chloroflexaceae bacterium; assembly: GCA_012031815.1. Classification (GTDB taxonomy): domain Bacteria; phylum Cyanobacteriota; class Cyanobacteriia; order Cyanobacteriales; family JAAUTE01; genus JAAUTE01. The sequence goes on along the minus strand of JAAUTE010000098.1, from coordinate 6,696 downwards.
ATTGCTGCATCAACGTTCTCAATTTTCAGGGTGGCTGGGGCGATCGCGTAGAAATTGAATCCCTCAATCAAACGGCTCACCTAGGAGTTGCCATCCCCTCCCGGCGTCCCGGAGAGGGCGGCCTGCGGCTGTTGCTGGTACGTCACGGCGAAACCGACTGGAATCGGGCCTCTCGCTTCCAGGGAACCCAAGATATTCCCCTAAACGACAACGGCAGAGCGCAATCCGAACGGGCTGCGGCATTTCTTAAAGATGTCAAACTAGATTTTGCCCTGTCCAGTCCCCTGCTGCGCCCCAAGGAAACTGCCCAGATTATTCTCCAATACCATCCGGGCGTTGGTTTAACTACGAACCCGGAACTGGTGGAAATCGGCCATGGGCTGTGGGAAGGCAAGCTGAAAGCGGAAGTGGAAGCCGAATTTCCGGGAATGCTCCAACAATGGCATGAGCGGCCCGAAACCGTCCAAATGCCAGCCGGAGAAAACTTGCAGCAGGTATGGGAGCGGGCGATCGCTGCCTGGGAGGAACTGGTGGTAGGCGAGTCGGAAACCGCCGGAAAAACGGGGCTAGTAGTGGCTCACGACGCCGTTAACAAAGTCATTCTCTGTCACCTGCTGGGATTGACCCCCGCCCATATCTGGAGTATCAAGCAAGGCAACGGCGCTGTCACAGTCATTGACTATCCCAAGGGAACCAAGGGCCTGCCCGTGTTGCAAGCCCTCAATATCACCTCTCACCTGCAAGGGGGCATTTTAGACCGGACGGCAGCAGGCGCACTGTGAATTTCCAGGGATTCAGGCAAAAGTTTGAGGAAATGCTTGATAATAACGGTCGACCCTAGCCAACCCCCTGGAAACGGCAATTACTGCAAAACTCCAGAAATGTCCTGAAATCTCCCTAGCCCTTTCATAGCGCCCGCCTAAATACTTGGCTAAGAATTCCTCGGCCACCGCAAAAAAGTGAAGGCGGTTTTCGGGCCGGGCGAATCCGTGGCCCTCGTCGGTGTAAAGAGCATATTCTACCGGTTTACCTGCCTGGCGCATGGCAGCTACAATTTGTTTGCTCTCCGCCTGCTTGACGCGGGGATCGTTGGCTCCCTGACCAATCAGCAGGGGCCGCTGAATTCTCTCGACAAAAAACAGGGGCGATCGCGATCGCAAAAACCCTGCGTCTTCCAGCTTGCCCACCCGGTGTTCCATTTGGGCCAACAGGGGTTTCCAGTAAGGCGGAATGCTCTGAAGTAGGGTAATCAAATTACTCGGCCCCACGATATCTACCCCACAGGCAAACACCTCCGGCGTAAAGGTCAGCCCCACTAAGGTTGCGTAACCGCCGTAGGAACCGCCCATAATCGCAATTTTGTCGCGATCGCTAATGCCTTGCTCGATCAGCCAATTCACCCCATCAATGAGGTCGTCGTGCATGGCTGCGGCCCACTGGCGATTGCCTGCATTGAGAAAGGCCTTGCCATAGCCCGTAGAGCCGCGAAAATTGACTTGTAAGACTGCATAGCCCCGGTTGGCGAGCCATTGCGCCGTCGGATCGTAGCCCCAGCTATCCCGCGCCCAGGGGCCGCCGTGTACCAGCAACACCGTGGGATAGGGAGTGGTTGCTCCTACGGGTTGGGTCAAATAGCCGTGGAGAGTCAATCCATCGCGGGATTGGTAGGAAATCGGCTCCATAGAAGCCAGGGGCAGGTCTTCCAGCTCGGGACGATTGCTAAAGAGTAATTTCGCCGTTTTTGAAGTCCGCTCGTAGTGATAGTAATAGACCGGGCCATTGTCAGTAGCATAGGCTACCAGCCAATTCTGGTCGGCCAGATCCCGGCTGCCAATGAAAAATTCTCCCGATCGCACCGCCGCCAGGGCCGCAAAATCCTCCGCAATTCGCCCATCCAGGATTTGCCATTCCTGCTTTTCCTTGTAAAACGACACCGCTTGCAAAGTGCGTTCCGTCGGATGAACCATCACGTCGCTCACGTCATACTGCTCGTCCGAGGCGATCGCCACCTCTTCCTGGGAGGCCAGATTCAAAGCTAGCAGCCGTTGGGTATTGGCATCGTGGGAGGCAATCAGGTACAGCGTCGCCCCATCCTCGGAAAATAACACCGCCCCCCCTTCATCTTCCGGACTCCAGTGGCGCAAGGTCTGCCAATCTCCCTCAATCGTCTCGCGATAGAGCAAATCGGAGCCGCCGTCGGACGTGGTGGCGATCGCCGCTCGTACTTGCACTGAGCATCCGCCGTCCAGGCGACAATACTACCGGGATTGGCGGTGTCTAGGGTAACTGTGCCCGTGTTGAGATCGAGGCGATAAACATTAAATACCTGGGGGTCTTCCAGGTTCAATCCCACCAGCAAACGCTCCGGGAAGCGATGATCTAGCTCGATTACCTGGGCTTTCACCTCTGGATAGGGCGTTAGGTCGCTGACTAGATTGGTGCGAACATTGACCTGATAAAGGTGAAAATTTTCGTCGCCGTCAGCATCCTGGAGATAAATTAGCTGATCCGGGTTATACGTCCAGAAATAAACCCGAATTCCTCGCTTTTTGTCGTCGGTAAGCTTGCGGGCCGCATCCGCTTGACCTAATTCCTGTAGCCACACTTGCAGCACATTGTTGTCATCAGGAGCCAAATACGCCAGGTATCGGTTATCTGGCGACAGTCGCGGGCTGGTGCGCTGGGGATTACCAAAGAGAATTTCCCTGGGAATTAGGGGCGGAAGTTGGGTTTTGTCGGAATTTTCCGTTGCTGCTGTCATGGGTTGCCTTTTAGCATTGTCAAGTAAACGAAACCTCAATCCCCTAGGCAATTTACTAGGGATTCCTCGTTTAAGCTAACAAAAGAATCCCTGGCAACTGGGTAGATTGCTAGAGGGCTGGCTCGGTGACCAGAATTTGCTTCGGTGCTAGGAAACGGTAACTTCGGGGTTCCGGGGGCGGCAGCTCCGGTTCAACGCTAGTAGTGGGAACGAGCAGGGAATCCCGGGTACGAATGGTCAATGTGCCTAGTTTTAGACCATTTCGCAGCTCTCGCCCCGCTTTCCAGGCACGAAATTTAGCCGTACTCCAGCGAGGATTGGCAGGATAACCCGCAAAACCCGATCGCAGCGCCGGGTGATTATCCTGAGGGATTTCGGTGATAACCCAAACATCTTGGGCTAAATCGACCGCTAGTGGGTCGCGTCGTGTCATTACCATCGCGCTTCACCCCCTGTACGTGTTAACAAAATCTATCCGCAGGACTACTGTAGCCTGTGTCTCGACAGTTATGCTGAGAGCGTCTACTCTGATTTTATTAAAATTTGTTACCGTTGCGATCGCCTAAAAGAAGGGTTCAGGGCAATTGCTGTGGTAATTCCAGCCGAGTTAAAAGCTGCCATCGGCTCAACCATCGCTTCTGGATCTTGATTTGCCCTTACCAATCCAGATTGCGGGCAAAAAAAGTGCCATTCCTGGGGCTAAAGCGCCGATCGGGATGGGGCACAAACTCCACCTGAAACCGCCTCGCCGTTAAATAATCCGCTAAACTGCCGGGGCTGAAGCGATCGCAGCCGGAAATCTCAGCGGCCTGGGGCACTTCTTGGAGCAGGTGATACTCTCCCACAATGGTCTGCACCTGAGACAGCCGTTGGGAACTGAGCAGAATGGGATATTCGCTGCCTTCGCAGTCTAGTTTCAGGAGGTGCACCCGGCGATCGCCAATAATCTCATCCAGTCCCAGGGTTTCCACCGAGATTCCCGCCGTGGCAAACACGTTGCCCACCGCTGTATTGATGCCTGCCGGGTCGGGGCCGTCGGGTCGCATGGGCTTGTAGCCAGAGAAATAGAGTTGCTCTCCTGGGCGATCGGAACGCCAAACCGCTTTTTGCTGAATTTGAACGGTGGTCTCTGCGAGATTGCGCCGCAGATAGGAGAGGTTTTCGCTGTCTACTTCGTAAGCTTCGATCTGGCGCGACCCCCGCTGCCAGCACAGCCAGGCAAAGCTGCCAATGTGCGCCCCAATATCAATGACCCGCTCCTCCGCGGCCAGGCGATCGGGAACGCGATACTCGTTTTCTGTCACCACCGAGCGATAGATCGCTGGGTCAATGGTTCCTTCCCGCCAGTGAAAGTCTGTTGCTAAACGTTCCATGCTGAACTGTGGTTGGGCTGTGATTCCGGTCGAGCCAGTCAGGCCAGCTTATTTTCCCACATCCGTCACCCGCCAGCTTAGCTTGAGGTTAAACCAAAAGTTCCACAGGGTCACGGCAACAATGGCGATCAGCTTGGCTAGGTAGGCATTGATGCCGAGCAGATTAAACAGGAGATTCACGATTAAAACGTGCAGGATTAGGCCGCCGGCACAGATCAAATTGAACTTTACAAAGCGTTTGAGCTGCTGCCGCCACTGACGTTGCCGTTGGGAAATGTCTCCAAACGTCCAGCGATCGTTCCAGAAAAAGTTATTAAAGATGGCCACTTCAGCGGATAGCAGGGCGCTCCGGGTTAAGCCCAGGCCCAAGCCCTCCCGCAATCCATAAAACACCCCCAAATCCACCAGCACCCCACTTAATCCCACCACCGCAAAGCGCCAAAACCGCCCCACGGGCCACAAATCCAGCCGCAGGCGCAGCAGATGTTGCAGGTATTCGAGGTATTGTTTCCAGGTCACTTTGCTGTCGCCAAGCTGCCGTTCCCGAAACACGTAGCCCACTTCCCACACCCAGGAAATGCGGCCGCGAGCCATCACTTCAATGAGAATTTTGTATCCCACCGGCGATAAAGGCCGGTTGGCGATCGCGCTGCGGCGCACCAGGAAGTAACCGCTCATGGGGTCAGAGAGGCGGCCAAAAATTCCGGGCAAGATTAGCAATCCCAGCATTTGCGCCCCCCGCGATAGCCCTCGGCGCACCAGGCTCCACTCGCTGACGCCCCCACCCGTAACGTGACGACTGGCCGCGGCCAGGTCGGCCCCCTTTTCCATGCCTTCCCAAAGCTGGAGCAGGACGTTCCGGGGGATGCTGGAGGTCGGCATCGATCGCCCCCAAAACTTCCCCCTGCGCTCCCTGCCAGGCCCGAATTACGGCAGTTGAGAGGCCCCGTTCCCCCTGGCGGCGCATCACCTGCAATTGGGGATATTGCTTGCTCAAAGACAGGGCCACTTCCCAGGTGCGATCGGGACTGTCATCATCCACGACCACCAGCTCATACTCGCTGGGAATCACCCGGTCTAGTAGCTCAACCAGCCGGGGAATTAGCTCTGGCAAGGTTTTGCTTTCGTTATAGGTGGGAATCGCCAAAGAAAGACGCAGCGGGCGCTCGAAAAAACCTCTGAAATTTGCAACGGGCCGGAAGGGGTCGCTAACAAGGGTCAATTCCTCAATCGGGGGGCTGAATCCAAAGAATGCCTAGATATTCTAGTCAAGCTCGTCTAAATTTAGCTGCTCTGTCACGGCGATCGCCTAATTGGGCTGGAGATTGACTCGGTACAGGGCCACCTCAAACTGGGTACTGGTATCGATAAAATAGTAAGCCAGTTGATAGTCAATGCTTTGCTGCTCCAGCTCAGATAAATAGGTTGTTTTGCTGGAGGGAGAGAACATAAACAGAAAAATATTACTGAAGCCAGGGGGGAGGAAAAAGGAGTTGGCGTCATTAATAAAAAGTACGTGGGTTTCTGGATTAAATGTCAGGGGAAAATAAACCTTATCGTAGAATCCACAATAGTCGCAAAAATTGATGACCAGCGGACGGGAAGTTTGAGCCACAATAGGGGCGATCGCCTTGTCAAATTCGGAATGTCCCCACCAGGTTTCTCCCCAGGCTCCAGCGGCTCCTGAAATCGCCCCAACTCCCAGGAGCAGCACCGTTAGGAAAGTCCAAAATTGATGTTGGCCGCGCTCTTTGATGGTCGCAGCTAGGTTAGAGGCGAGCCAATAAGCAATGACAATGTCCATGCAGACATAGCAAACCAAAAAAAAGCGCTGGGCCGTGGTGCGCTTTCCTCCCAAGAGCAAATCGGCGAGCAAAAAGGGTAAAAAAGATGTTCCCATTAAGATCAGGATAAAGCTCCAGGTTCTCCAGGGGGTGCGGCGAATCAGGACATAAAAAGCCCAGCCAATTAGAGCAAGCAACGGGGCGATCGCCCAGAAGAAAATTGACTCATATTGAAAATGCCAGGCCGCAAAGCCTTGATTGAAGTTTTTCGCCCACCAGTGGATAAGTTCTAGAGCCGGAATGGGTTTAGCCAACCATTTTGTCGTTTCTCGCACCGTGGGTAAGGACTGCCAAACAATCCACAGCCAGGGTAAGGCTATAACCCCTGCGGCGATCGCAGACAGGAAAAATCGTTTTACTAACTCAGTCAGCCGAAATTTTTCGACAATTAAAAGATAAATCCCGTGGGCGATCGCCACCAGACCCATAAGTAAGTGGGTATACAATCCGACAGCCGTGGTTGCAGCGTAAAGCATCCAGCCTAACTTTGTCGAATGTTTTAGCGATCGCAGAAAAATTGCAGAAGACAATAGGGACAGCAGCAGCAACAAACTGTAGGGGCGAACAAAAGTCGCAAACTTGAGCATGGCGGGCGAGATACCATAAAGGGCCATGGCCAGCCAGCCCACCAGCGGCAGGGCAAACAGTTCTCGGCAGAGCCAATAAATCACGGGGAAGGTGAGCAAACTAAAATAATATTTAAGCTTCTCAGCGCTAA
>JAAUTE010000097.1 GCA_012031815.1 Chloroflexaceae bacterium | reverse complement strand
AACGAAACTGGCTGGTTGTGGAGCGAACAACTGGGACTGTATGTGGGCCTGCACCAATCCCAACTGCGCTACTTCACCCCTGAAGGCAAATTAGTCCTCACCGAAGCCGAGCAAAAGACCCAAGAGGCACAACGAGAAAAGCGTAAAGCTGACCGAGAAAAACTGCGGGCCGATCGCGAAAAACTACGAGCTGAACAGGCAATCCGCCAAAAAATCGCCTGGCCGACAAGCTGCGAGAACTCGGCATCGACCCCGATGCGATCGCCTAAAATTGCGTCGAGGTTTGCCCAACCAGTGATGAAGTTCGAGAAGTTAGCGATCGCCTCTGAAACGGCATTGATCAGGTTCGCAAGTTCAGCGTTGCGGTAATTTTCTCGGTGGATGGACAATGGAACCTGGCGGGCCGAGAAAAAAGCTTGACGCTTGGAGATCTGAATTAGAAAATCTTATCAAATAACTCCACTGTCCGAGAAAAATACTCGGCACTTGGAGAAAAAAGCTCGGCTCTTGGACTTCTGATCTCGAAGTTTGCCCAAAAAGATTAGAAAATCTTATCTTGGACTCCGGGGTTTGGGAAAAAAGCTGGCTCAATGGGGTTCGGGGAGACACTACTGGAGTTGCAAGCGTCATGGGTGGGAGTCTGAGGGCGAATTGCAGACTGACTCCGGGCAGTTCTTCTACCACTTGGGGAGGAGTGCTACAGTTGGGGTAAGATTTCGGCGCTTATCAGGGAGTCATGCGAGAAAAAGACCAACTGCAAATCTTTCTTGCCCACGCCAGCGAAGATAAACAGCAGGTTCGGCAAGCTTTATCAGCAGCTTAAACAGGGCTACAAGCCTTGGCTGGATGAAGAGGATTTAATTGCCGGACTAAACTGGCGACAGGAAATTCCCAAAGCCATTAAAAACAGCGATATTTTTCTAGCTTGCTTCTCCCACAAGTCCGTCACTAAAAACGGCTACATTCAGCGCGAGTTAAAGTATGCCTTGAGTGAATATACAGAGAAACCACCCGGCTCAATTTTCTTAATTCCCGTAAGATTGGAGGACTGTTCCCTTCCCGACTTAGAAATCTCGGCGTTGGAAATTAAACTCAGCGACTTACACTGGGTCGATTATTGGAGTCAAAACGGATTCGAGAAGATTTTACGTTCTATTGAGTATCAGCGATCGCAATTAGGATCTAAACATCAACCCACTCAAGTAAAACAAGAGACGATAGAAAAGATAGAACCAGAAGATGCTAAAACTTGCTTTAGCCGAGGCAACGATCTCTACGGCTTAGGTAAATATGAAGAAGCGATCGCCGCCTATGACCAAGCCATTGCCATCAAACCCGACGACCCCGATGCTTGGTACAACAAAGCTTGTTGCTACGGGTCGCAGAATAATCTTGACTTGGCACTAGAAAACTTGCAAAGAGCAATTCAGCTAGACAACGAGAATAAAGAAATGGCTAAAACTGATACTGATTTTGATAACATTCGTTCCGACCCGCGCTTTTAGGCGTTGCTTAATGATGAACTCCAGAGTTAAGGGAGTTTCAAGGGGTTTGATGGAGTTCTAAAGGCGATTATTGAGGTTTTGAGGGTTATCATCAAGGATTGCAAGAGCATCTCCACGGTCTAAAACATCACCGATGAGGTCTGGGAGGCGGTCGATTTTCCTGCAATCCAAACCCAGTAATTTTAAGATAGAGCTACCTTCGCGGGAGAGAGCCATGACTTCCCTCACTACTCAACAACCCTTTCTGGAACCCTTCAGTGACGAACCTCCTTTGGAAAGCGACCTCCACCGTATCCAAATCGAAATCCTCATCCAGACCCTCAACTGGCTCTGGCGCGATCGCAATGATTACTACGCTTCCGGCAACTTAACCATCTATTACAGCCCCGAACAGCTTAAATCAAGAGACTTTCGTGGGCCAGATTTCTTTGTCGTCTTAGGAACCGAAAAACGCGATCGAGCCAGTTGGACGACTTGGCTAGAAGGGGGCAAATTTCCTAACTTAATTATCGAAATCCTTTCCAACAGCACCGCCAGAATGGATCGCCTTGAGAAAAAAGACCTCTACCAAAACATATTTCAGACAGAAAACTATTTCTGGTTTCACCCCTACACTCTGGAGTTTGTAGGATTTGAGCTAATTAACGATTTGTACCAACCCATTGAACCGACCGAGGAAGGTTATCTCTGGGGTCGGGAAGTAGGGCTATACTTGGGAATTTACCAGAATAAATTGCGGTTTTTTACTCCAACTAAACGATTAGTCCTGACGGCGGCGGAACAGGTTATCCAAGAAAGCCTAGCCAGGGAGCAGGAACGCCTTCAAAAAGAGCAGGCTTTACGGCAAGCTGAGCAGGAACGCCTTCAAAAAGAGCGGGAACGCTTTCAAAAAGAGCAGGCTTTACGGCAGATAGAGTCCTTAAAAGCAAGGCTAAGGCAACAAGGGATTAATCCCGATACCCTGTGAAAAATTGCCCCGGTTCAATGTCTGTAGCACTCTTAGTTAACAAAAAGAGCAAGCTGAAATCTCGGGGCGTAGGCGTAGCCCCTCTGCAAGAGCATCGCTGCGGTCTAAAACATCACCGCTAAGATCTGGGAGGGGAATTGGGGAGGTCGGCAGCGCGATCGCGTAAAATAGGCGTTTTGAATCCCACAAATCTTAGCAATGGCACAGACTGTCAGCGTCACAGTTCCTGCAACTACAGCCAATCTCGGCCCTGGTTTTGACTGTATCGGAGCCGCCCTCAACCGCTACAACCGCTTTCACTTCACCCTTACTGCCACTCCCGGAGAGCTTCGTATTACCGTCCAGGGAGCCGAAGCCGCCAAAGTCTCCTGCGATCGCAGCAACCTTCTTTACCGTGCCTTTGCCCACCTCTACGAACAGCTCGGCCAGCCCATTCCCGGCGTCGAAATCACCATCGAACTTGGCGTCCCCCTCTCCAGAGGTTTAGGCAGTTCCGCCACAGCCATCGTCGGCGGCCTCCTCGCCGCCAACACCCTCGCCGATCGCCCCTTGACCCATTCCCAAATCCTCCACCAGGCGATCGCCCTGGAAGGCCACCCCGATAACGTCGTCCCCGCCCTGCTGGGAAATTGCCAACTCTGCGTCGCCACCACAGACACCTGGGAAATCTGCCCCATTCCCTGGCATCCCGACATTATCCCCGTCATCGCCATTCCCGACTTTGAACTCTCCACCCAAGCCGCCAGAGCCGTCCTCCCCCCACAAATCCCCCGCGCCGACGCCATCTTCAACGTTGCCCACCTCGGCCTCCTCCTCCGCGCCCTGGAAACGGGCCGCCCTGACTGGCTGAGCGCTGCCCTCCAAGACCGCCTCCACCAGCCCTATCGCCAAACCCTCATCCCCGGTTACCAGTCCGTCGAAGCCGCCGCGATCGCCGCCGGAGCCTGGGGCTTGACCATCAGCGGAGCCGGGCCGTCCCTCCTCGCCCTCGCGCCCCCCCACAAGCCGCCAATATCGCCGCCGCAATGGTGCAAACCTGGCAGCAACAGAGCATTTCTGCCATTGCCCAACCCCTCACCCTCGACCTCCAAGGCACGATCGCTATTTCCTCTTAATCCCCATCCAACAAAGCGACCGTCACCTGCTCCAACACCCGCAGCGCCCGCAGCGACCCCCCGATTAACCGCGCCGCCGCCCTCGGTTTCGCCAACATCGCCTGCGCCAGGGGCCAGGGCCGCAATGAATCCGCGATCGCTCATTGAGATCGGGCAGATCTCCCCGACAATCATCGCTGACCACCCGCACCATGCCCACCGCCACCCCCCAACCCCCCCCAACACCTCCAACAGCCCAAACCCTTCCATATCGATGGCGTCCGCCCCATAAACCTCCCCTAACCGCCGCTTTTCAGCCCCCGATGCCACAAAATCCTCTGAGGTATAGCCCTTCATCCACGCACTCTTCTCCCCCAGCTTCCCAGACAGCCACTCGCTAAAGGGGCGATCGCACTCCCGCCAGGCCCCCGTTCCTGCAAAATAGCAGCCTCGATAAACCCCAATTTGAGTCACCCCATACTCAGGACGCAGACTCCCGCACAAACCCAGCACCAACACCCGCCCCGCCTCACTCACGGCCAAACCAGCCGACTGACGGCTAGACCTTAACCAGGAAACCGACCTGGCATATCCCATCGGCATCGACAAGACCTTCCCTCGAAAACCTTGCGATCGCCGTACACCCCGGCAAACCGCCTGATATTCCTGTCCCTCGGCGACCAAAATCACCCCAATACCCGACCGTTGAGACAATACCATAGCCATTGGACTTTTCCCTTAAATTACGGAAGCCGCTGTACCAGTCTCACGCTAACATCGGGTACAGTATAAAAAATCTTGATATTTCTTCCTTCAAATCTTCTCTGTGCCTGTCGCCAACCCGTCACTTTTCTGTCAATTTCCAACCTTGCCAATTCTAACTTGTCATGGGTGATTCGCCGCCATTTCGCCATCTTCTCATTATTGAAGAGTTAAATCAGTCCAAGCGGACAATTATTCTGGAAGAAAATACCTATTCCCTCGGTCGCCACTCCAGTAACTCTATCCCTCTATTCTCCCGCCTCGCCTCTCGTCACCATGCTACACTACTTCGGGTTAGCTATCCCGAAAAACAACACGATGTCTTCTGGCTCATCGACGGTAACCTTCAAGGCGATCGCAGCGCCAACGGAATTTTTGTCAACGGAAAACGATGCCTATCCCACGAACTTAAGGATGGCGATCTCATTCACTTCACCAATGACGTAAAAGCTCTATTTCACACTTTAAATACAGCCCAAATTACCTGGGTCAACCCTCAAACCGAAAATGGCGACGTTGCGGAGACCCACTCCGATCTTGAACGAGACGCAGCCAAGATCAGGATTGACCCCACGGAACAATTGCAGGAAATTGAAAACTTTAACTCAGAGGTTTTATTTTTCCTGACCAACTTGCCCGACTCCCTGCCCGATCCGGTAGTGACAATTGACTTTGAGGGAAATATAATTTACCACAATGCAGCGGCGACTCAACGATTTAGCGAGCTGAACTCCCTAAAGATAGACCATCCCGTCCTTTGTGGGATACTCAATCTCTTGCCAGTCGAGCAAGAAAAACTCTTCGTCCGGCGGCTGATTTTCGAGCAACAGGTTTACGAACAATACGTTCACTATCTTTATTACAAAAAACAGATCAAAAACTACCTGTTCGACTTTACTAAACGTAAACAAATTGAAGTTGCCTTACAAGAAAGCGAAGAGCGCTATCGTGCTGTTATTCGGCAAATTTCCGAAGGGATTCTGCTTGTGGATGGGGATAGTAAACAACTGCTAGAAGCCAACCCTGCCTATTGTCAGTTGCTCGGCTACTCCTTAGAGGCCCTCCTCCAGCTTACCCTCTACGATGTCATTGCCCTCGATCGCGAAATTGTCGATACGGAATTAGAACGCATTCTCACTCGCAAACTCCACTTTATCGTTGAATCTGTCCATCGCTGTCAAAGCGGCTCCCTCATCCCTGTAGAAGTCAGTGTTAGCTCCATTCAATACGGTGGCAGAGATGTATTGTGTTTTGCGGTCAGAGATATTACGGAGCGCAAACAATCCCAGGCCCAATTAGAGTATTATGCCTTTCACGATACCCTCACCCAACTGCCCAATCGCGCTCGTTTTAATGAAATCCTCACCGATGCTCTCATTCGGGCACACAAACAAAAATGGTCAGTGGGAGTTTTATTCCTTGACCTAGACCGCTTCAAAATTATCAACGATACCCTGGGTCATGCGGCAGGGGATCTCCTGCTACAAAGCTTCGCTCATCGGTTACAATCCTGCCTGCGGGGGGGAGATACCGTCGCGCGCTGGGGTGGTGACGAATTCACCATCCTTTTACCCCAGATACAGCATTCCGAAGATGCCGCGAAACTCTGCCGCCACATCCTAGATACCCTCAAGCACCCCTTTGACATTAACCATCAATCCCTGCATATCTGTACCAGTATCGGCATCGCCCTTTATCCCCAAGATGGCAAAGACGGGGAAACCCTGCTTAAACACGCTGACGCCGCCCTGTATCGCGCCAAAGAACAAGGTCGCAGCAACTATAATTTTTACACTCCCACCATGTCTTCCATGGCCTCCACTCGTCTCAAGCTGGAAACTTTGCTCCATGAGGCACTGGAAAAACAACAATTCGTACTCCACTACCAGCCCAAATCAATATTGTCACTGGTCATATTTCTTCGATGGAGGCTCTCTTACGATGGTACCATCCCGACCTGGGCCCCATCCCACCAACCCGGTTTATTCCGCTAGCAGAGGAAACCAATCTCATCTTACCTATCGGCGAATGGGCACTAGAAACTGCCTGCCGTCAAAATCGCGCTTGGCAAGAAGCCGGCTTTGCTCCCTTGCGAATTGCCGTCAATCTGTCCCCCAGGCAATTTCAACAGCCCGATTTGGTTGAGCGCATCTCACGCCTGCTAGTTCGTACCCGGCTTGCCCCTCGCTGGCTAGAGCTAGAAATTACCGAAAACTCCTTAATGCTTAATGTTGGCTTCGCCCGTAAATTATTGCAGCAGTTGCATGGCATGGGTGTCTGTATTTCGATGGATGACTTTGGCACGGGTTATTCATCCTTGAGCTATTTAAAATATTTTCCTTTCGACGGACTAAAAATCGATCAATCTTTTATTCGCGATCTCAAAGACTGTCCGGCAGACAGAGCCATCATCGCCGCAACCCTGACTTTGGGGCGGGGATTTAATCTACGCGTCGTTGCTGAAGGGGTGGAAACCAAGCAGCAGTTAGATCTCTTACAAACCCTGGGCTGTGAGGAAATGCAAGGCTATTGGCTGAGCTATCCCCTTAATCCCCAGCAAGCCACTGAATTTATCGAATCACACCAGCCCTCCCTCCCCTTAAACCAGTTTTCTCGGCGTCACTGACTGCTGTCACGCCATCTTTGATGGGACGCAACTAGACTCAGTACAGGCGCTCAATGACAAAATCGCCTAAGTCGGTTAGGGCTTGGGCCGCGATCGAGGGTTTCAGACATTGGAGCTGTTCTACCGCAAGTTTGGCATGGTAGGACGCTAGCTGGCGCGATCGCTCAATACCGTGATGGTTTTTCACAATCTCAATCGCCTGTTCTATGTCCCCTTCTTCTCGCAATTCCCGTTCAATGAGCAGCTTTAACTGGGGATTGTCTCCAAGGTATAAAGAACAGGAGCGGTAAGAATGCCACTGGACAAATCCGAACCAGCCGGCTTGCCCAAAACCTCTGCCGAACCCGTAAAGTCAAAAAATATCGTCTACGATTTGAAAGGCCAATCCCCAATGGCGTCCGTATTGATAGAGATACTCAACTACCTCATCCTCCATATCGCTTAGGATAGCTGCCGCCTTGCAACTATTGGCAATTAGGGACGCCGTTTTGTAGTAGCTTTTCTCCAGGTAAGACTCAATAGACAGATTCGCATCAAATTGAGTCATGCCTTGGATGATTTCCCCCTCGGCAAAATCACGAATAACTTCAGAAAGAAGCTTAACAACGGCAAGATTATCTAAATTTGCTAGATACCAAGACGACTGGGCAAAGAGAAAGTCACCGGCCAAGACCGCAATGCGATTGCCAAACAGGGTATTCACCGTCGGCACTTTACGGCGCAGAGCCGCTTCGTCAACCACATCATCGTGAACGAGACTGGCTGTATGAATCATTTCCGTAATCTCAGCGAGGCGGCGATGGCGACTGGTTGGCTCACCATCCAGCAACGTTGCGCGGGAAACCAGCAGGACGATCGCCGGTCGTACCCGCTTTCCTCCGGCTCCAAAGAGGTGTTCCGCCGCGGCCCCAAGGATGGGGTGGCGCGCCCCGATGAGAGATTTTAAATTTTCAGCGAGAAGGCGAAGATCGCTGTCAACGGGAGCAAAAACAGAGGCTGCTGAAACCATCATTAGGCCAATCTGAGGCAAGAGTTAAGAAAGTTTACATATTCTTAGATTTATTTTAAGCGAAGCGCTGCCAACAAGAAAGTTTTCTTCTCGAACAGAAGGGCGAGCGACTGGGCAAAAAGCGAGCGGGAGCCAGGAAAATTATTTTGCCCAAAGGCTTTTCCCCCTAAAATTCTTATGTTAATCTAAGAGTGGAGATAAAAAGCTTTCCGAGACTTGTACCTCTTAGAGGATAGTGACTAAGACTTAATATCTTGCCTGGCAGCCTGTTTTACGAGATAGCCTTGTCTGGAAATGTGATCGGACTTAGTACCGTTGCTTGGCAAGTGCTCAATGTTTTAACTGTAGCAAGGTCAAGCAGATACAGCATAAACGTTGTTATACCTACTTGACAAATGGTGCGGTAGGAAAACTAAATTTGCAGTAGAAATCTAGCCAAGGATTGTTACTTACTCCTCTGTGAAATAGTGGCTGATTAAGGGCTGCTCTAATTTGTGCAAGGCTGTAAGTTAATAGCTCTTTGATTGACGCTCTACCTGTCTTTGTTCACCTGTAGCTAACAGTTATTTTCCGAAACAATGCCTGCGATAATTTTGGTTTTGGCGAGCCTTTATTTGTTGATAGTTCACTTGCTCTTAACCCTGGCTCAGCGCACCAACAGATCTGCGACCCTTCCTGCTTCTGATGTTCGCTCGATCACTAATGCTGGTTATTAGGAGCTGGAATTTTCCTGTTCAAAAATTTAGGATGCTGTGACTTGGTTGACTGGGCTGATGGGTTAGCTATTGTTTAGTTTTACAAGCGCCTCAACTTAGCCAACCACTGTCTCAGTTGGAACAAGGCAGGGCCAGTTAGCCGTGAATCGTGCTCAGGCAAGCCAAGTCAATCGCTTCTACCGTAGGGCGGTAACCAAGCCATTGTTGGGCTTTGTGTGCAAATTCGTCAGGCGAACCGCTCGTGCAAAAACGGATTGACGAGGAGGCGATCGGGTTGGCCAGTCCCATCAGTTCCAGTTCCTGCTCCGCTGCGCTGACGACAGGTTCGGCTGGGTCGATGAGATGAATTGCCGGGGGGAGTAATTGGGTGAATAAAGGTGAGAGATGGCGATAGTGGGTGCAGCCGTAGATTAAAGTATCAATGTTTTGGGCGAGTAGGGACGAGAGATACTGCTGGGCAATGGTTCTAGTGTAAGGTTCCCAAAGGCGGTTGGCTTCGATGAGGGGCACAAATTCAGGACAGCCCACTTCCCAAACCTGGGCGAGATCGTCGATTTCGAGGATGGCTCGGCGGTAAGCTCCGCTGACCGCAGTGGCTGGCGTAGCAACCACGCCAATCCGTTTTCCCGCTGTCACCGCCGCCCGCGCACCCGGTAGAATTAGTCCCAGGATGGGAAAAGTAAATTCAGTTTGTACGGCTTCCAAGGCTAGGGCCGAACTTGTATTGCAGGCCATGATGACCATCTTGACCCGCTCGCTCTCCATCCAACTAAGAATTTCCCGGACAAACTGTAGGATCTCGCTTTGAGAGCGGGTTCCATAGGGCAGGCGAGCAGTATCAGCAAAGTAGAGAATTGACTCGTGGGGCAAGCGTCGATGAAGCTGTTTCAGTACAGTTAGTCCGCCGACTCCACTATCAAAAATGCCGATGCGATCGCAGGAAGAGTCTCTCATAGATTTGGATGATGTCCCTAGTCAATAAAGTAAAGCACTGTGTTAACCCATTAAACCGCAATTCCCTCCGTTGTCCCAGAGGCTAGAGGCGTTTGCGTTGGATAAATTCGAGGATACCCCGGGAAATTGCCTCGGCCATCTGACGCTGGAAGCCCGGATTCTGTAAGTTGGGAGCATCTTCCCTGCCAGTGACAAAGCCGACTTCTACGAGTACCGAAGGCATGTTGCAGTTCTCAGCACGAAAAAGCGGGCCTGGCGAACTCGGCGATCGCGAATGTTGACGCTTCTGAGAATGCTCTGGTGGATAACCTGGGCCAGTTCGCGGCCGTTTTGATAGTAGTAAGTTTCTAGGCCGTTGATGTCGGGACGGCTGAGGTTGATGGCGTTGGCGTGAATGCTGACAAAGAGATCGGCGTCAATACTGTTGGCCAAATCTGTCCGCCCGCCGAGGGTCACAAAGTGATCGCTACTGCGGGTCATTTTCACGGCAATGCCCTGGCGCTCAAGGAGTTCTTTAACCTGAAGAGAAATGGGCAAAACAATGTTTTTTTCTTGGACTCCCCCAATCCCAATGGTGCCGGGGTCTTTACCGCCATGACCGGGATCGATAACCACGAGCGCCCGACTGTTGGGAACCCTCGGTAGCTCCGAGCCAGGAACGTCGGCAACAGGGGGCACACCGCCGGACTCTGGAGGGGGGACAAACAGCACGACGCCTTGGGAGGGGAGACCCGTCCTGTCAACCGAACTGGCGGGCGATCGGGGAGAGCGAAACTGCACTGCCACCGCTCCGCCTTGGGAAAGGACGCCCTCAACGCGGGTTCCCAGGGTTGGCTGAAGAATCAAGACAACGGTTTGGCTGTCTTGCTGGCGCACCCGCAGTCGAGTAATGGGACTGTTGGCTTGGAGTTGGGGGCCGCGAAAGGAATCCCCTAGAACGGCGTTGCCTAGAGTCACTTCGTAGGTTCCTTCGCCAGGATTCCAACGACCCTGAGCTTGTACGTCTCGGTCGGCAACGATGAGGAGTTGAGTGTTATCGCTGGAAAATTGGGCAGCGGCAATGGCAGCAGGCTGAGTACGAGCAGATCCCAGGGAGCGAGGAACGGTGCTAGCCCGATCTGCGGCACTGACTCCCCCTTCAGGAAATAACACCAAACCGCCCAAGCGGTTGAAGGATGCTTCCCAGTCCGGGCCATCGGCTTCTACGGCTAAAGTCAGGCGAGCCATTGGGGGTGAAGTCGAGCGCTGCTCAAAGGCAATTTCACTGACGCCGTAGCTATTGGCATTTAGCGTCTGTCCGACCAACTCTTCTGGTAAGGTAATGCCCTGGAGATCGAACTCAATGCGGCGGCGATCGCGACTGCGGCGGCGGGTGATTTTATTGTTGCGATCGCCCTTAATCCTGACGACCAGTCCATTGCGGGTTACCTGGAGGAGGGCCGGCGCGCTGGGTTCGCTGGGGCGAGGAGTCGGGGGCGCGATCGGCGGGGCAACGGTGATAGGGGGACGGGTGGGTGGCGGTGGGGCGATGGGTTGGGCAGTCAGGCGCTGGGGTTGAGGCAGATTTACCAGCCACTGGGTTGGCGAGATGCCGCGAAAGGTAATTTGCTGGGGATCGAGGGTATAGCCGGGAGCCAGCTCCACAACCAAGCGCGCTGTTTGGCTATCAAACTGACCGACACGCACCCCGACAAAAGCACCACCGAGGGGTTGATTGACCGTGGGGCGCTCCAGGGTCGTTCCCGGCAAGTCAATGACCAAACGGGTGGGATTGGGAATCAACACCGCCTTGGGTTGCACGCGATCATCCGTGGAGAACACTAGGCGATTTTGTGTGGCCTCAAAGCGCCAAAATAAGAGCTTACCTGCTTCCGCAGGAGAACTAAAGAGCAGAACACTTAAACAACTCAGGAGTAGCCAGCGGAATTTCAGCATTGTCACAATTCGACCAACAGTAATTACTGACGACAGAAAACAGCAAAGCGTTCAACTGTCAGCGCCAATCTCAAACGGGCACCGCTCCCTCCAGGGGACGTTTAGCGAAAGGGAGATGTTTCTTGACAAGGATAGGAGAGATTGCCGAAAATACCCCCGAAATCTGCTAGTGCGCCCAGGATGGAGCAGATTGCTGCTGTTGCTCGTTCCCCTGTCCCCGCTAGTATTGCCGCAGCTTATTCATAGAGCCGTTGTCGCGGAGACAATCTAGGAGTCTTGAGTTTCTCCATCGGCGATCGCCGCATCTAGGGAGGGAGCCGTCGGGATGGGAGGAGCGGTTTGAGGTTCTTGAAAGACTATGCGCAACAAAGGCGGTGCAATAAACGTGGTGATGATGACCATCATAATGATGGCGGCATCGGTGGCATCGGAGAGCGCGCCACTGGCAGACCCCACGCCTGCAAACACTAAACCCACCTCGCCCCGAGGAATCATGCCAACACCAATAGCCAGGCGGTTAATTTCGGGCTGACCAAAGACGGTGAGTCCAGTCACGGTTTTGCCAATAATGGCGACGAAAATCAGAAAGGCAGCGAGAACCAAGCCTTCTCGGTTGCTGGGAATGGCTGGGTTGAGGACGCTGAGATCGGTTTTGGCACCGACACAAACAAAAAAGATGGGAACCAAAATGTCTGCGACCGGAATCACTTGTTCTTCCAATTCCTTGTGTTTTTCGGTTTCAGCCAGGACTAAACCGGCGGCAAAGGCCCCTAAGATTGCTTCCAGATTAATCACGGCGGCAACATAAGCGAGGGCGTAGGCAAAGATGAGTCCCGCTAAGAGGACTTGCCCCCGGGTTTTCATCTGGTTGACAAGGCTGACAAACAGGGGGCTGAGTAAGCGCCCGACCAAAATCACGCCGATGAGAAACACCCCCGCACTGACGATTAAATAGATGACGTTGGCGATCTCAATGGTTCCCGTTTTGGCGAGGCTAGCAACCACAGCCAGGATAATAATGCCCAAAATATCGTCCAGGACGGCTGCACCGATGATAATTTGGCCTTCTTTCGAGCTAAGCTTTCCCAGTTCTGCCAAAACTTTGGCGGTAATGCCGATGCTGGTGGCGGTCAGGGCGGCTCCGGCAAAGATGGCAGGGACGGCGGCAACGTCAAACAGGAAGACTAAGCCGGCGGTTCCAGCGGCAAAGGGAACAACAACCCCGACCACTGCCACGATCGCCGCTTGGGGGCCGACGCGGATCAATTCTTTGAGGTCGGATTCCAGGCCGATTTCAAAGAGCAGGATCACAACCCCTAATTCGGAGAGGACATTGATAACTTCACTGGTAGTGGCAAAAAGCGAGGGCGCCGCAGCGGGGCTGAGGCCAGCGGTGGTTTCGAGAAACTGTACCAAGAGGGAGTCGCTGGCAGTGACTTCGCCGCCGGGAAAGACGAGCAGGCCCAAAGCCGAGACGCCAATAATCACGCCGCCCACCAATTCACCCAAGACCGGAGGGAGGTTGATGCGCGCGCAGAGTTCGCCACCTAGTTTACTGGCGAAGTAGATGACAATTAAACTCAGAAGAACGGCGGCTAGGATCGTGGCTCCTTCTGGTTCGGTTTCGCTGGTGGCAGCGGTAGTTGCTAGGAAAGCGGGGGGGGTTTGCCAGAAAAAAGGGATTATTAGCTCAGGCATGAGTTTAGTCGAAAATATTACCACGTTCTACTCTACAAGTTTCGTTGACGGTACTGGCTTGTCTGTTTAATTTCTCCCCTCAAGCATAGCGGTGTTGCTACTCTGGCTACCGATCGCCGAGGTTGCGGGCTGTATTTCGGAGCGAGTTGCCTGCTTGCAGGGATTTGGACGGGTTTTAGCCAATAATCGGGGAAAGTCCAGGGGCGATCGCCAAGCTAACCTTCAAATCTCAGGGGACTGTTGTCGCTGTAGCTTGGAATCAATATACGCTTGAAGAGTGGCTTTTTGGTGTTAATGATGACCGTCACTCCCCGGCTGGCTGCTATTTTAATTTATCCGCTGAAATCTCTGGACGGCGTGGCTGTTTCTTCGGCGAAGCTTTTGGCC
>JAAUTE010000096.1 GCA_012031815.1 Chloroflexaceae bacterium | reverse complement strand
CTGTCCTGACCCTAGCGACGTCCCCCTCGCCGTCAGAAACCACAGGCATGGTACGGGTTCCGGCCCGGCAATTACAGCAGTTTACGTCCCTCTTTGCCGACTTGCTCCTGGAACGAAATGCCATTAACCTGCGCTTCAAACAGAGCGAAAACTATGTGCGGCGGCTGCGGGAACGCCTGACCCAGCTAGAGCGCTCCAACGTGCAACTGCGAAATGGTACGATCGCGCTTCTTTGGAGGGGATTGTTCCTACCGCCGAGGCAGCTCCGACCCCAATGGCAGTCTGGCCGGTGACGGCTCCTGCCCAGTTTGATGCCTTAGAGCTGGATCGCTACACCGACCTACATTTGCTGTCCCAGGAGCAGATGGAAACTATTGTCCAGCTTCAGGAAGTGGCAGCGGACGTGGAGTTGAGCTTGCAGGAGATGGGTCAGGCGGTGCGGGGCCTGGATCGGGTCAGCCGGACAGTGCAAGAGAGGGCCAATAATTTGCAGATGCGACCGCTCTCGGATATTACAGTCCGTTTTCCCCGTATCCTTCGCGATTGGTCGGTGCAGTTTGGCAAAGCGGTTAACTTCAAGCTGATCGGGGCTGGCACGCTCCTCGATCGCGAACTGCTCACCCTGCTCAGTGACCCGCTGCTGCACCTCTTGCGAAATGCCTTTGACCACGGCATTGAAACCCCAGAAGTTCGCCAATCCCTCGGTAAATCCCCGGAAGCAACCATTACCTTGCAGGCAGTCCCCACGGGTGCTCAAATTCTCATCACCATTAGTGACGACGGACGGGGAATCGATCTAGAGGCCATTTGCGATCGCGCTTATCAACGGGGATTGTCCCCGGAGTTGCTCGCAAATGCGACTCCCGAAGATCTGCTGGCATTAATTTTTGAGCCAGGGTTCACCACCGCCAAGGAAGTGACGGAATTTTCCGGTCGGGGGGTTGGCTTGGATGTGGTACGCACCAATCTCGAACAGGTGCGGGGCAAAATTCAAGTGACAACCGAGCTGGGGCGGGGTACGACCTTTACCATTGCTTTGCCCTACAATCCTGCAATTCTACCGATTTTGCTACTGGAGAGCCACAAGTGGCTGTTTGCGATCGCCGCTGACAGTTTGAGAGAAATTACGGACTACCAGCCGGAGCAGCTTGAGTGGGTTGAGGGACAGGAGTGGCTTCAGTGGCAGGGACAAAGGTTGCGGTTGACCCGTTTAAGGAAAGGATTGCAGTTTCATCACGACGGGCAAACCCGACTGGAAGGAAAACCGGTGATCGCCCGTCCGAGCATCGTTGTGGTGGGTCAGGGAGAGGAGGCACGGGGCGTTTATGTAGACGCAGTTTGGGGAGAACAGGAGGTAGCGATCCGTCGCATTGTCAGTCCGCTGCCCTTGCCGCCGGGGTTTGTGAGTGCGGGGCTACTGGGAGATGGCCGGCCCGTGCCGTTGGTAGATTTGCTGGCGCTGTCCCACTGGATTGAGGGAATGCCAACCCTGACAATGGCTGTGGGCGAGACGGCTAAGGAGCTACCGGAAACCGGGAAACAGCCTGACGCTAAACCGGTCATTTTAGTGGTGGACGACTCGATCAATGTCCGTCAGTATCTAGCGTTGATTTTAGAGCGAGCGGGATACCGGGTCGAGCAGGCCAAAGACGGACAGGACGCGCTGGAAAAGTTGCTGAAGGGTTTGCAGGTGCGGGCGATGCTCTGTGATATTGAGATGCCTCGCCTGGATGGATACGGGGTTTTGACACAGTTACGCGCCCACAAGACGTTCCGGGACTTGCCGATCGCGATGCTGTCTTCGCGCAGCAACGAGAAACACCGGAAACTGGCGATGAATTTGGGGGCGTCGGCTTATTTGACCAAACCCTGCACCGACCAAACCTTGCTGGCCTCCATAGAAAAGCTGCTGGCGGGGGAACTCACGGCGGTTTAATCCAGTTAAAGAGCTTTCTTCCAGCCAAAAGGGGTCGTGGACAGAGGAAATCCCTTGTTGTACCTCATCCATGACCTTTTTCTGAGCGGCGATGAGCGCTTAAACCCTGGCCAATACTGTTTGGTTTGCTCGATCCGATAGTTTAAAGCCGATGAATTCATAAAGGTTTCGGAGCGGCTTACGAGTTCCATTGTGCTTATGCAAACGGTATTGGAAGCACCAACTGCCCCTCTCACTTGGCAACAGTGACTACTAAACAAAATCGCTTGATACAGTGGTAGATTTTCGGTTGGTGGGGGAATACTAGAGGTAATAGGTACTTGTAATCCTAGTTTTCTTCCTTCATGTTGCCATCTCAGCCACAGTGTGCATTACTCTCCACTCAAGTTAGCCAGTTGCTTGAATTGTTGGGACAAGAACCCTCTCTACGTCAACAAGACACGACAGCGATAGAAACTTCCCTCAAAAAAGCGATCTCGCCGAAGTTTGAAATCGTGTTTGCAGGGGCGTTTAGTGCCGGAAAATCGATGCTGATAAACGCTTTACTTGAAAGAGAATTGCTCTACAGCGCCGAAGGTCACGCGACGGGAACAGAATGCCACATTGAATATGCTGAACCCAACCAAGAACGAGTTATTTTAGCTTATCTCAGTGAAAGAGAAATTCAGGAGCAGGTAATGGCCCTGTGCCAACCGTTGGGATTAAACGTTTTGGAAAATTCCCATATTTTACAGTCAGAAACTATAGAGATGTTACAAAAGGGCTGTCGCGGAATTATCGAGGCAGAAGGCGGGCCAAGCAAGTCCGAGCGAGCGAAACAAGCGCAGGCGCTTCTATTACTGTTGCAAGGATATAAGGACAATCAAAATCGGCTCCATCCCGTTAATAATGCGACCTTTTCAATGGAGCAGCTAAATTTTAGCAACTTAATTGAAGCGGCTAGCTACGCAAGGCGAGGCAGTAATAGTGCGGTTTTGAAACGCTTAGAATACTATTGCTATCATCCTTTATTGCAAGACGGGAATATTTTAGTCGATTTGCCGGGAATTGATGCGCCAGTTAAGCGGGATGCTGAGCTGAATGTTCGCAAGATCCAAGACCCAGAAACTTCCGCAGTGGTGTGCGTCCTCAAACCAGCATCAGCGGGGGATATGAGCCAAGAAGAAACGGAACTCCTCGATCGAATTCGCTTGAATCCAGGCATTCGCGATCGCGTTTTTTACGTGTTTAATCGTATTGATGAAACCTGGTATAATGCTCAACTACGCCAGCGGCTAGACAATTTGATTCAAACTCAATTTCGAGATGGCTCGCGAGTGTATAAAACTAGCGGACTTTTGGGATTTTATGGCAGCCAAATCAAGAAGACGAGTAGTAGAGACCGTTTTGGCTTAGATTCAATTTTTGCCGAAAGTGTTAAAGGCTTGGGCGGCGAGGAGGACACTCCCCAATTTGTCAGCGAGTTTAATAACTATTGTGCCAATTCTCGCAAATTAACCCGCACACAATTTAAGGTTTCTGTCAACGGTTACGAAACGCCCAATGAGAACTATGTCAGAATTTTAGGGGATTGGGGCGAGTCCTTGATTGAGCAATTGATTGCAGATAGTGGCATTGAAGAATTCCGCTCAGCAATTACTCGTTATTTGACAGAAGAGAAGCGGCCCCAGCTGTTTGCAAATTTAGCTGACGATTTACAATCTCTCTGTATCAATTTGCAAAAAACTTTTCTGACCCAATATCGCGAATTGGCAAGCCAGCCTCGCGAGGTAGAAGCGATGAAAGCCCAAGAATTAGCGCGACTTAATCAGGAATTACAGGAAATTGGCGCTCACTTCCGCCAGCACATCGAAACCGAGGTCAATGAAATTGTCACCAACGCGATCGCGAGTTTGAGGAAGACTTTCGGAAGCTAAAGGCGAGAATTGTCAGCCGATTGGATGAATTGTTGCAAACTTTTTCGGTCGAAAATGCTTACAGTCGAGCAACGCTAAGCCATCCCCGTAATGCGACAGCCCCGTTAATTGCGATTTTGGTTGAAGCCCTCTACTTTATAGCCAATGAGTTGGAAGATGTCCTGGTGGAAGCCTCAAAATGGGTTATTTCTCGTTTATCTGTGAGATTGCAAGATCGAGTACGCCAATCGGAATACTATCGCAAGCTATATCGCTTATTAGGCAATGATAGCGGTATTGAGCAGCAGCTTCAGGCTATTGAGGAAAGTATTATCAGCGCCTTGGTTAGCGAAGCAAGAACAGAATGCGATCGCTACGTGAGAGAAAGTCCGAGATTTTATGACGAAGGAACATTTTCTATCTATCAATTCCGGCAAACTTTGCAGCAAGTCGCCCAAGCCTACGACTGTTCCAGCATGATAGAGGCGGAGTCAGAAATCCGGCAACTTTTAAAATTGGATTTTGAGCCAAAGATATTGGCAACCATTCGTCGCAACTTCCGACAAACAATTAATCAAACCGTGAAAACGCACCTGTTGTTAATGACCGAGAAACAAGCAGAGAATATTCTGGCAAAATATACGGAAGCGCGGAGCTACTTAGAGCAAACTTTAGAACAGGAGGCAGCAGAAAAAATTGCCCGTAATTTACAATCTCAAACTGAGGTCAAACATAAAATTGGAATTTATAACCAGACAGTTGTGGGAATTAATAGCTGTCTCCAATCCATGCAACTGTACGAACGTCAGTTACCATTAATTAACGAGGCAGAAATTGTGGACATTACAATTGACACTGAATTGAATTTTGACGAAGAAGAATTGCAGAAAACCCAATATTCTGATTCACTCCTCAATGTTGTAAACTTAGAGTGATTCTTCAACTGTTATCGTAGCGATCGCAGTTTACTTGAGCGGAGGCAGTATCTCGTGCAATAACCTGCAATGTGGACACAAACAGTTTTGGGATTATGTCAAATAAAGATCAAAAGGACTTTAAGGTGTGAATATGCCTTCAGTAAACGAGCAGTCTCAGATAATTGCCTCAGATAGTGATGTTATCAATCTGGGACAAGGTAGTGATAAGTTTTTTATTCCCGAACCAATGTTTGAAGTTGGCGATTTTTTGCAGGAAGTTAAACAGAAGCTCCTTCACATGAATGGAAATGACTGGACAAAAAACGATGGCTGGGTAGAGTCAAGAAAAGAATGGATTCAGGAAGGAAAAGCCTGTGAGTTTCTGCAATTAGGCGGCAAACTTTGGAAAAAGGGCCGAGTAAAAATTAGGATAACAGTAGAATTTTATCCCCAGGAACCAGAATCACCTCTTGATGATGTTCGTCAAGCTATTGCTGAAAATTGATTCAGGAGTAAAACATGACTAATGAACGTGCCGAAATCCTTGAACCTCTTGATGTTTTCACGCTCTTAGATGGCAAAGAGAGAGAAACGGTAGGCTTGCCGAAAACTCAAAGAGTTGACGATTTGATAGATTATGTTGTTGCAAGGTTAACAGTTCACCCTGAAGGGAAAAAAATATATCAAAAGGGAATTAGTGTTGAACTGTTAAAACCTGATGCTAAAGGATGGCGTAAAGGAAAACTAAAACTCTGTATCCAATTTATTCCTGATGAGCCAGAATCGCCCCTTGATGATGTCCGACAAGCTATGAAAGCAGAAGATTAACCGATGGAGTCTCCAACATACCAAGTCTCTATTCCGCAAATTAGGAATCAATCTGCAAACAAGTGATTTCGGTCACCAAGATTGTTGCAATAACGCCAATAAGATTGACAGATAATCCTTGTAAGCTTATTCTGACGAATGAAGGGGTAACGCTCAGAGGTAAACGGAATATTTTAGTCTTGAGAGAGCAGTTTTGGGTAATAGTCATTGAATCAAAAAAAGCCGCTTTTTCCGTCAAGGCAGGACTGACTCAAATTCTGGTCTACATGCTTGCAAACCCTCATCCAGGAAAACCGAGCTTTAGTTTAATTACAACGGGCGGCAGCTTTATCTTTCTCAAATTAGTTTGCACTCCCTCCCAGATATGCAACCTCCAAACTGTTTGCAACTCGTAATCCAGGCGATCTAGGCTCTGTCTTGATCGCCGAAGGAATCACAGGGCATAAAGAGGCACAAACGGACTAAAACCC
Organism: Chloroflexaceae bacterium; assembly: GCA_012031815.1. Taxonomy (GTDB): domain Bacteria; phylum Cyanobacteriota; class Cyanobacteriia; order Cyanobacteriales; family JAAUTE01; genus JAAUTE01. The sequence goes on along the minus strand of JAAUTE010000096.1, from coordinate 7,793 downwards.
CGGTAATCCTGCTAAGTTTCTGTTGCTCAAGCTGATTGTCTGGAATTAGGAACTTTCTGCCCCGAAAAGGTGCGCTATAATTGAAATCCTAGCTTTAACGAAATTGCGTTGCCGTTCCTGGTTGCCTTGGTGCGGCTGATTTTCACTATCTTCTTTGCTCCCTCCTGTCTATGGCTTTTTCTTCGGTTATTCGCGCCCTGCAAAGATCGCCCCTTGCCCAAGAATTTCAGCAAAAACTTCAGCAAAAGCGCACGCTGTCTTTGCAAGGGTTGCCTCGCTTAGCTAAGGGATTGGTTACCTCCGCTCTCGCTCAAACCCAGGGACAGGCGCTGTTTGTAACCTGTGCGACCTTGGAAGAGGCTGGCCGTTGGGCCGTGCAATTGGAGGCAATGGGTTGGAAGACTGTTCACTTTTATCCCACTTCAGAAGCTCTCCCTACGAACCGTTTGACCCGGAATCGGAGATGATTTGGGGACAAATGCAGCTTCTTGCCGATTTAATCGCTAGCCCTGACCCAGCATCCCTGGCGATCGTGGCGACGGAGCGGGCACTACAGCCCCATTTGCCTACACCGGATATGTTTCGCGACTATTGCCTGAATTTACACCTGGGAGCGGTAATAACTGCTAAAACCCTAGATGCCACCCTGGTGCGTTTAGGCTACGAGCGGGTGGCGCTGGTAGAAACGGAAGGACAGTGGAGCCGACGGGGTGATATTGTCGATATTTTTCCGGTTTCCGCAGAATTACCGATTCGCCTCGATTTTTTTGGCGACGATCTCGAACAAGTCCGCGAATTTGACCCCGCCACCCAGCGATCGCTAGACCGCCTTGAGAAACTGGTGCTAACGCCCACGTCCTACGCACCCATGATTACCGCTCGGTTAACCCCGGCGCAGATTCAGCAGTATTTAAGCGAAGCCGAACAGGAAGCCCTAACTCAACAGAATTATCCCGAAGGCGTACGTCGCTTTTTAGGGGTGGCCTTTGAAAAACCGGCATCTTTGCTGGATTATCTGCCCAATGCCACCGTTTGCGCCGTGGATGAAGTGGAATTGTGCCAGGCCCACGGCGATCGCTGGCGAGAACAGGCCGAGGAAGCCTGGCGTCAAGAGCGATCGCTGCCGCAGATCCATCGCACCTTTGCCGAATCCCAACAGCAGCTTGGACAGTTTCCCGTAATCTACCTCTCAGAGCTGGCAGAAACCGGCGCGGATGCTGTTAACCTTTCCAGCCGACCCTTGCCGACTACCCCCCACCAATTTGCTAAAATTGCCGAAATTTTGCGGGGTAAGCGGGAAATTTACAGCGGTATCACCTGAAAGACTATAGCATTTGGGTCGCCTCTGCTCAGCCGTCGCGATCGGTGGCCCTATTACAAGAACATGATTGTCCCGCACAATTTGTGCCCAATCCCCGCGATTATCCCAGTATCGACAAATTACAGCGGCAGGATACGGTCGTTGCCCTGAAATATTCAGGATTGGCAGAGTTAGAAGGGTTTGTTTTACCAACCTTTCGGGTCGTAGTGGTGACGGATCGGGAATTTTTCGGACAGCACCTCCTCGCCACCCCCGGTTACATCCGCAAGCGCCGCCGAGCTGCCTCCAAGCAAATCGATGTTAACAAACTGCGTCCCGGAGATTACGTCGTCCATCGCACCCACGGCATCGGTAAATTCCTGAAACTGGAAGCCATCGACCCCCGACAACTGGCGGTACTACAAGCTCGCGAATATTTAGTCATTCAATATGCCGACGGCACGCTGCGGGTTCCGGCCGATGCGGTGGATACTCTGTCGCGCTACCGTCACACTGGGACTCAGCCGCCGGAACTCAACAAAATGTCCGGTAAAGATTGGGAACGCACCAAAAGTCGGGTTCGCAAAGCCATCAAGAAGCTGGCAGTTGATTTATTGCAGCTTTACGCCAAGCGCAACCAGCAAGAGGGGTTTACCTATCCCCTGGACATGCCCTGGCAGGAGGAATTGGAGGATTCTTTCCCCTATCAGCCCACCCCCGACCAACTGAAAGCCATTCAAGAGGTTAAACGGGATATGGAAAGCGATCGCCCAATGGATCGCTTAGTTTGCGGCGATGTGGGCTTTGGCAAGACAGAGGTGGCAATTCGGGCGATTTTTAAGGCGGTGACTGCTGGCAACAAGCAAGTCGCCTTTTTAGCCCCGACGACAATTTTGACCCAACAGCATTACCACACCCTCAAAGAACGATTTGCTCCCTATCCCATCCATATCGGCCTGCTCAATCGGTTTCGCACTGCGACGGAACGCAAGGAGATTCTGCAACGCCTGGCCACGGGAGAGCTGGACATCGTGGTGGGAACTCACCAACTACTGGCAAAAAGCGTTCAATTTAAGCGCTTAGGGCTGCTAGTAGTGGATGAGGAACAGCGCTTTGGCGTCAACCAAAAAGAACGCATCAAAACCCTCAAAACCGAGATCGATGTGCTGACGCTGACGGCAACGCCCATTCCTCGCACCCTTTACATGGCCATGTCCGGCATCCGGGAGATGAGCTTAATTACCACCCCGCCGCCCTCTCGCCGCCCGATTAAAACCCACCTTTCGCCCTACAATCCCGAAGCTGTCAGAACCGCCCTTCGCAACGAACTGGATCGGGGCGGCCAGGTGTTTTATGTGGTTCCCAGGGTGGAAGGCATCGAAGAAATCGCCGGACAATTGCGGGAGATGGTTCCCGGTGCCCGCATTGCGATCGCCCACGGTCAGATGGCGGAAGGGGAATTGGAAGCAGCCATGCTGGCGTTTAACAACAACGGGGCGGATATCTTAGTCTGTACGACGATTATTGAATCTGGGCTGGATATCCCCCGCGTTAATACCATTATTATCGAAGATTCCCAAAAATTTGGGCTATCTCAGCTCTATCAATTGCGGGGTCGCGTGGGGCGATCGGGGATTCAGGCCCATGCTTGGCTGTTGTATCCCAGCAAAAATACCCTGTCCGAGGCAGCCCGACAGCGATTGCGGGCACTACAAGAGTTTACGCAGCTGGGTTCCGGCTATCAACTGGCGGTGCGGGACATGGAAATTCGCGGCGTCGGCAATCTTTTGGGAGCAGAACAATCGGGTCAAATGGAGGCGATCGGGTTTGAACTTTACCTGGAAATGTTGCAGGAAGCCATCAAAGAAATTCAAGGCCAAAAAATTCCCCAGGTGGAAGACACACAATCGATCTCAGCCTCACTGCCTTTATTCCCGCCGATTATATTACCGATTACGACCAGAAATTAGATGCCTATCGAGCCATTGCTTCCGCCAATTCCCAGGAAGCTTTAGCCCAAATTGCGGCCGATTGGGTCGATCGCTACGGCCCCTTACCCAAACCAGTAGAGCAGCTATTCCGAGCCGTCGAACTCAAACAATTGGCTAAATCTTTAGGCTTTTCTCGCATCAAACCCGAAGGCAAACAGCACGTCTCCCTGGAAACCCCCATGGAAGAACCGGCGTGGAAACTCCTCGAAGAAAACCTCCCTCAACATTTGCGATCGCGCTTCGTCTACACGATAAAAAAAGTAACAGTGCGAGGTTTAGGTACACTTAAACCCCAACAACAACTAGATCACTTAATCGACTGGCTCGGTAAAATGCAAGGCGCACTCCCCGAAACCCAGGTGGTTTAGCGGCTAGCGCAATAGCCTAATCAACAGGTTTATGAAACTGCACTACTACCCCGAAACCGACTCACTCTACATTGAACTCAAAGCCGAGCCAAGTGTTGATTCCCAGGAAATTGCGGATAACGTTGTTGTAGATTTCGGGGATGATGGTAGTGTGGTTGGCATTGATATTGACCAAGCCTCGAAAAAACTAGACCTTGAAAGCCTAGAAGCGGTTAATTTTCCTAAAATACTAACTACGCACCGCTAGGCTCACCAACGCTTAAACAGGGCGAACCGAGTCGCCCCGACAACTTAAGCCTCTTGCAGCCAGCGAACGGCATCCTTAGCGTGGTAGGTCAAAATCAAATCAGCACCAGCTCGCTTAAAGCTGGTCAAAGTTTCCAAAACTACCTGTTTTTCGTCAATCCAGCCCTTTAAGGCTGCGGCTTTCACCATTGAATATTCACCGGAAACATTGTAAGCCGCTACGGGCAAATCGATGATTTCCTTCACCCGCCAGATAATATCCATGTAAGCTAGAGCTGGCTTGATCATGATCATGTCTGCCCCCTCATCTACGTCTAATTCCACCTCTCGGAGGGCTTCGCGGGCATTTGCCGGGTCCATTTGATAGGTGCGGCGATCGCCAAATTGAGGAGAAGATTCGGCTGCATCCCGAAATGGGCCGTAGTAAGCGGAGGCGTATTTAGCGGCGTAGGAGAGGATAGGTGTATCCGCAAACCCCGCATCATCAAGGGCGTCGCGGATTGCCTGAACAAAACCGTCCATCATGCCAGAGGGGGCAATAATATCGGCCCCGGCCCGTGCCTGGGAAACGGCGGTTCGTTGCAGCAATTCCAGGGTGGGGTCGTTGAGGACTCGTCCTGTTAGGTCGCCCACTTGCAAATAGCCGCAGTGCCCGTGGGTCGTGTATTCGCACAGGCAAGTATCGGCAATAACGATGAGACCGGGAAGGGCTTTTTTAACCGCTGTGGCCGCTTTTTGGACGATACCGCAGTCATGCCAGGCTCCGGTGGCGTCTAAATCCTTGCGATCGGGGATGCCAAAGAGAATAATGGCAGGAATGCCCAAATCGTAAACTTCTTGAGCTTCTGTAACGATTTTGTCCACAGAAAGCTGGTAAACCCCTGGCATAGATTTAACTTCCTGGGCAATCCCTTCCCCCGGAACAGCAAACAGCGGATAAATCAAATCGCTGGCAGTCAGCACGGTTTCACGTACCATGCGACGAAGTTGGGGATGTTGGCGCAGGCGGCGCGGGCGAATGGCGGGAAACATAAGTTTTGCTTGTTTATGCTGCTATCGTTAAATTTACTATTATCTCTGGAATGGAACACTGGAACAAACTTCAGCTTTTCGCTTAACCCATTGTAAAGTCTGTTTTGGGAGCCGGGGCAGTAGAAATAAGTCAATAAATTTACTGGGCAAGGAAAAAACTTTCCACCTACTGTGGGCTAAGCTTTGCCAGTTTATCTAGCTCTATCGTCATTTGGCTGATGGGCTGGGTAACTTGCCACGAAAATCATTAGATTACTGCCGTAGAGACGATCGCAGTTGCGATCGCCATATTTTTCGTTCTATTCGTGGGCTAGCAATTCAAATTAACGCTACCTGGCACGGGGGTCAGCCGGAGCAGCGCTTCCTAGGATATTTTAGGCTGGGCGATCGCTCGTTCCCTGTAAATTAGCACTTAAGCTTGGGTTTTAAGGGTTTGGGCCGCGAGTTGGAGAGGTGCGAGCCAAGATAGGGGCAGGTGAAACTGATTGAGGTGGGTTTCTTCGAGTTGTTTTTCCCTTGAGGCCCGTGGTAATCGCTGCCGCCGGTGGGAATTAAACCCGTTTCGGCACACCAGCTTTGTAGTTTGCGCCGTTGGGACAGGGTATGGCAGGGATGATAAACTTCAACTCCCAGCAAACCCACTGCTACAAACTCTTTGAGTACGGTTTCTATCTCCCCGCCACTGAAAAGAAAGGGGTGGGCCCATACAGGGACAGCACCGCACTGTCGCAACAGTTGAATGCCTTCGATGGCGCTAAACTTCTCATATTCCACATAAGCGGGCCGATTTTCTCCCAACCAGCGTTCAAAGGCATCCTGGGCATTACGCACATACCCCGCCTCGACTAAGGCTTTGGCAATGTGGGGGCGGCCTGGAGCCATGTTTCCCTGTAATTCTGGTAATTGAATGGGATAACCCAAAGCGGCTAATTTGGTTGCCATCTCTTGGGCGCGGCGGCAACGGCCGGCGATTCTCTCTTGTAAGGGGGGGACGAGTTGTTCCGGGTCAGGAAAATACCCCAGCAAATGCAGCGATCGCCCGCGATGGACGGTACTTAATTCAACGCCGGGAATAATTTCTAGGTTGGCGGATGGAGAGAGGCTTTGCCAACCGGAGAGGGTATCGTGGTCGGTAATGGCGAGGACGCGTAAGCCAGCCGCTTGAGCCGCCGTGAGTAACTGGTCAGGCGTCAGGGTTCCGTCAGAGTAGGTGGTGTGGGTATGGAGGTCTAGCATAGTTCCATTATGCCGTGCAGTCAGGGTTTCAGCGACAGAACTGCCCTAATCGCCAACTCCTCCCCAACCCAAGCCCGATAAGTTTCCGGCATAGCTTCGCTTACCGCCAAATCTTCCCTACACACCCAAACCCGTAGGCGTAGCCGCTCTGATAAGAGCATCGCAAATCTCTCCACCAAGTGCGATCGCATTTTGTCTTCTTAAGGAATGGAAGAGATAAACAAGCCAATGGGAGAGTATTTAGATGATCTCTAGAGATATCCAAGAAATAAACTAGGTGTAAGGATTTGGGTTCCGTGATAAAACTTTAGACTGAGTAAATGATTGTCGAGAGAAACTAAGTAATCAGCTTTTGCCTCGTAAGCTGCTGCTAGAAATTTATTATCGTCGGGATCGATATTATCTAATAGGGTTGCTTCATAAACGCCTGGTATTTGAAGCCCTAACGTTCCGATGATGGTGACTAAATCCTCGATCGAATCAGGAGGGATGCCTTTTCTTAAGAGAGTAATGACTAATTCTTCGAGAAGCTGGGGTGCAATGACTAAAGTAAGATACCCTTGCCGCCATTTGTCTAAAATTTGAGTCGGAGCGCTGTTCGGATTTTTACTCAAAAGTGCAGCAACAAAAACCGAAGTATCAATCACGACTTTGGGCATTGATTAAGAATTTTGAATTTTTGTTTGGTATTGGTTCGAGAGGTCTGTCCTGACTTGCTCAAACTTAGACCAGATTTCTACTGGGGATTGAGGAGGTGCTAAACGAGCTTTTTCTAAACCTTTGGTAATAATTTGATTTGCTCTTTTCTTTTCCTCAACAGTGGGAGGCAAAGGCGGCGAGGCTTGGATAAATTCTAAAAATTGCAACACTTCCTGCTGTTGTTCCCCGGAGAGTTGGCGAAAAGTTGTTAAAACTGTTTCTTCAAGGTTAGCCATAAACTGAGTTTTCCTTGGTTCTGTTTCCATCTTGCTTATATTTATATGATCGTTATCGATCACAAATCCTCCCTCACATAAATCCGTAGGCGTAGCCGCTCTGATAAGAGCATCGCCAATCCTCCCCCTCCACACCAGCGCGATCGCAAACCGCCATCCCCTCACAAGCGCGATCGCTACCGAAGACCTCCCCGTACTTAAAATTAGGTATTTCTCGGTGGATTACCATCAAAGCGGGCAAAGGTCGTGTCGGCTGGGTCTACAATTCGTATTCTGCTTGAGGCTTCTTTTCGCTTGCCAGATTGGGAACTACTCTGGGATGAAGATTGTCCGTTAGAGCTAGATTGACTGTTTGAAATTTTATCGGTAGACATGAGCGCAGAGCCAAATAACTACATTAAAGATAACAGTAACTTACCCAAAGCGCCAAATACTGAACTGATCTACAAATACACTGAATCCCTACTAAAAAATCAAAGTGAGAGCCTAAATAGATTAGATACAAAACTTAGTGTTTTTCTGGCTTTCACTGGAGTCCTTGTCCGATTTGTCGGTGATTTATCTGAAAGCCTAACCATTCAAGATCTTACCTGTTATTCTTGTATTTTCTACAGATTATAGCTTATGTCTCGCTGGGGGCTTCGGCACTATTTCTATGCCTTGGCTGACGGCAAGTTGCGAGGGG
>JAAUTE010000095.1 GCA_012031815.1 Chloroflexaceae bacterium | reverse complement strand
CGTGGGAGTAAGAAATTACTGGGCGCTGATCAATCCGCCGTTCCTAGCCTAATTTCAACGAACTCCCAGCGCCAGGTCTAGTTCCAAAGATGCCGGACGCGATTGCCGGATTAGAAGTTTTACGCATCATCAACGAACCCACCGCCGCCGCCCTGGCCTACGGACTGGATCAGCAACAAAATCAACGCATCCTGGTTTTTGACCTCGGCGGCGGCACCTTCGATGTTTCCATTCTGGAAGTCGGGGATAGGGTTTTTGAGGTGAAAGCCACCTGCGGCGATACTCGAACTGGGGGCAGCGATTTTGACCGGCGCATCGTCGATTGGCTAGCCGAGCAATTCCTCGCACAAGAAAAAGTCGATCTCCGCCGCGATCGCCAAGCCCTGCAGCGCTTAAGTGAAGCCGCCGAAAAAGCTAAAATTGAGCTGTCCGGCGTCACCGTCACCGATATCAACCTGCCCTTCATCACCGCTACTGAAGAAGGGCCCAAACACATCGAAACGCGCCTAACCCGCGCCCAGTTCGAGGAATTGTGCGGTGATTTAGTCAGCCGCCTTCGCCGTCCCCTGAAGCGGGCCCTGATCGATGCCGGACTGACCCCGACCCAAATTGATGAAGTCGTCTTGGTGGGCGGTTCCACCCGCATGCCGATGATACGGGAGCTGGTGCGCACCCTGATTGGCCGCGAACCGAGTCAAAATATTAACCCCGACGAAGCGGTGGCCGTTGGCGCAGCCATTCAAGCGGGCATTCTCGCTGGAGAAGTCTCAGACATCCTGCTGCTAGACGTGACGCCTCTATCCCTGGGGCTGGAAACCATCGGCGGCGTCATGAAAAAATTAATTCCCCGCAACACCACCATTCCCACCCGGCGCTCCGATACCTTCTCTACCGCCGAAGACAACCAAACCCTGGTGGAGATTCACATCCTCCAAGGCGAGCGAGAAATGGCGACGGGCAACAAATCCCTGGGGCGCTTCAAACTCACGGGCATCCCCCCGGCTCCCAGGGGCATTCCCCAAATCCAGGTTGCCTACGATATCGACGCCAACGGTATCTTGCAAGTCACAGCCCTCGATCGCACCACGGGCCGGGAACAGAGCATTACCATTCAGGGAGCGTCCACCCTGTCCGAAGCCGAGGTCAACCGCGCTATGCGGGAAGCCAACCAATTTGCCCAAGAAGACCGGGAACGACGGGAGCGGGTGGAAAAACGCAACCGTGCCAGGGCCCTGGTCGATCAGTCCCAGCGGCGGCTTAAGGAAGTAACCCTGGACTTTGGCAGTCAATTTGCCAGCTACTACCGCCGTCGCCTGGATGCCCTCAGCGCTGAAATCCAGGATGCCCTCGATCGCAACGACGAACGCCTCATCGACCGCGCCCAGTCTGACCTGCAAGATGCTCTCTATGAACTCAACCGCGAGGTGCGATTGCAGTACGAAGATGAAGATGAACAACTTTTTCGGCTCCATCCGCCGCACCTTCACCGGAGAAGACCGAGAAGACGCCACCTATCGTACCCGCCGTCGCCCGGTCGCCGACGATTACTACGACTATAACTCCAGGGACAACTCAGGACGAGACAATTACGACGCCTACGACTCACGTTATAGTAAGGGCAACTCGCGCAGTCTTCCCAGGGACAACAGTGGCGATCGCAGCTCCCGCCGCCCCGCCAGTGACGATCGCCGCTATAGTAGCGGGAAACCCCTCCGCAATCTCCCCAGGGAAAATGATTGGGACGAAGAGGACGACGAGTGGTTTTAAGGGCAGCCGCAGATGAGCCTCCCGGCCGCCGAACTGCCAGCCCCACAAAGGAGTAACCTGTCAACGGATAGCTGAGTATGCAGAACTTTCGGAACTACTACGAGATTTTGGGGGTTACACAAGATACCACGGTAGAGCAGCTCAAGAAATCCTATCGCCAGCTAGCACGGCGGTATCACCCCGATTTAAATCCGGGAGACAAAGCAGCGGAAGAAACTTTTAAGGCGATCAGCGAAGCCTACGAAATTCTCTCAGACGAAGATAAACGGTTTCAATACGACCAATACAGGCGCTACTGGCAGCAGAAAGGGGGCAGAAAGGGCGCTCGCAAGACTAACGGCAATGGGACCGGCAATCAGTACGATTTTAGTCAATACGGCGACTTCAACACCTTTGTCGATCAGCTCCGCAACCGCCGCCAGACCACTGCCACTGCCGAGGGAGCCAGAGTCCGCTCCAGCGCAGCCAGCGATTTTCGTCCCGGAACGACCAAAACCCAGAAAGTTGTCACCGCTGCCTCTCCCCAGCGCCGGGATGTGGAGGCTAAACTCACCTTGCCCCTAGAGAAGGCCTATCAGGGAGGGCGAGAGCGCATTCGCTTGGAGGACGGCCGTTCCCTGGAAGTAGAAATGCCAGAAGGCATGGTAGACGGCCAGCGCCTGCGCCTCAAAGGCCAGGGCATGGGTGGCGGCGACCTCTACTTAAAAATTAAAATTGCGCCCCACCGGTTGTTTGCCGTTCAGGGTAACGACATTTTCTGCCAGGTTCCCATCACCCCAACGGAAGCGGTTTTGGGCGGAGCGATTGAGGTTCCCACCATTGATGGCTTGGTCAAAGTGACAATTCCCCAAGGGGTGCGTGCCGGCCAGCGCCTCCGCCTGGCAAGCAAAGGCTATCCCAGTCTTGATGGCGATCGCGGCGACCAACTGGTGGAGATCCAAATTGTCGTTCCGCCCGAATTGAGCGAGCAGGAACGGGAGTTGTACGAAAAATTGCGACGACTCGAAACCTACAATCCCCGCCGCCAATTGCTCCAAACTCTCGTGCCGTAACCCCGCCCTTGCTTCCCCCGGCGCTGGTCTCAACCCGGCTTGGGGCTGTACACTAAGACTTGTCACCCTTTGATTTCGCGATCGCCAAGGGGACGGGTAACACCTGAGTTTAACGGCGTTAGCCAACGCGGCCTGCAAGGCGTTTTTCTAGCAGCAGGAACGATCGAGGCGAGGCTTTCCCCCAACTTTTTTTCAAAATTGTCATCGATTAGGCCCCACAGGCATGGGTTTTTGGAAAAACTGTTCAACAGCACGGATGCTGGCACCACCTTGCAGACCAATCACGAAGGCGAAATGCTAGAGGAAATTCTTGACCGCACGGGTCAATCTCGCCTCTACCTGAGTACCGACCCCAATATTGACCTCTCCCAACTGGAAGCCCTCTGCGATTCGGTGGGATGGGCGCGCCGTCCCCTGCGCAAAGTCAAAAAAGCCCTGGAAAATAGTTTTTTAGTGGTCTCCCTTTGGGAAATTAAGGGTCACCAGCGCTCCCTGGTGGGATTCGCCCGTGCTACTTCCGACTGTGCTTTTAATGCGACGATTTGGGATGTGGTCGTCCATCCCCGCTTTCAGAGCCAGGGTTTGGGCAAGGCGATCATGAAATTTGCTATCCGCAAGCTCAGGAGTCAGGATATTAGCAATATCACCCTGTTCGCCGACCCTCAGGTCATTGAGTTTTACCGCCGCCTGGGATTCGTCCTCGACCCCGAAGGCATTAAAGGTATGTTTTGGTATCCCGACTGACCCTTTCCTTGCGAAGCCACGGCAATAAGCTATACTGGGAAAGAACTAAAACTACGGGATGTAGCGCAGCTTGGTAGCGCGCCTGCTTTGGGAGCAGGATGCCGCAGGTTCAAATCCTGTCATCCCGATTCAATTTCCCAAGGTTTTGCCCGCCCCTGGGGGCGAGGAGATTCGGAACCTTGGGGAGAACCGAGGAGTCGCCCCCATTGGAGCTTTTCTGGGATTGCGCCCGCAACACCAGCGGGTTTGCTCAATTAACTTAGGGCAGGCTAACGGTTGCGATCGCCAAAAAATTCGATATAACCAATGGAGACATTCACCACAAGTGGACGCTCGGCGGCTCTTTCTTGGGAAGCAAATTTTCTAAGATAGAGTCGGTCATGACAGCAAGCTGTTACGCAAAAATTTTGACAGAGGTAGTTTACATGAAATCCCTGTTACGTTGGAGTACCGCCGTCGGTTTAGTTGGAAATATAATTTTGGGAGCTTTCCTCACCCAGATTTTGCCCGCTGAGGCCCTGCCTCGCGAGCAAATTGTGGAAAAGCTGCGTATTATTCCAGTTTATACGATTGCCGATGCTCAAGGTGCGCCCTTAGTGGCTTCGGGGCAGAACAACGAACGGGTTGCGGGAGTATTTATTAGCAAGCAGGATGCTCAGGCATTTGTAACGCGCTTGCAAACCCAAAACCAAGATTTAGCCAGCAAAGTGCAGGTCGTGCCCATTTCCCTGGCGGAGGTTTACCAACTGGCCCAGGAAAATGAAGGCAAGCAAGATGGTCTCAATTTCGCCTACGTTCCCGAACAGGACGAGGTTGAATCCGCCAAGCAATTGTTGAGCGCCAGCGGCGAACAATTCGCGGGCGGCGTGCCGTTGTTTGTAGCCAGGGGTGGACAAAACCAGGGCTATCTGACAATTGAGCAGAACAGTCAGCAAGTTGTGCCTTTTTTCTTTGAAAAACAGCAAATTTTACAGTTAATCGAGCGATTTAAACAGTCGCAACCGGATTTAGCTGCCACGGTCAAGATCGATGTGGTTCCCCTAGAAGCGATGCTGGCAACCCTAGAGGAAAAAAATGACGAACTTCTCACGCGCGTGGTTTTAATTCCTTCCCAAGAATCCATTGAATTTATTCGCCAGTCCCAGCAGCAAAATGGCAATCAAAATGGCAATGCCCAACCCCCGGCCCGCCCAAGCGCTCCGGCTCCCCAAACTGCTCCCCCTCGTCGTAACTAGGGCTAGCTCATGGCAGTAACCATCCCTGGGACTGTCCTGACCCAGTGGCGGCAACAAGCAAGGCGGCAGGCGATCGCCGCCCAGATAGCGCCAGCAGAAGTGGATTGGTTGCTCCAGGCCCTGGGGGTGAGTCGTTTGTCTCTGAGGGTGGGATTTGACCCGTCAGAGACGGTGACCCTGCCTTTAAGCCTGGGGGCATTGGCGGCGTTGTGGCGGCGTCGCTGGCAGGAGCGCTGTCCCCTGCAATATTTGGTCGGCAAGGTTCCGTGGCGGCAGTTTGAGCTAACCGTATCTCCGGCAGTCTTGATTCCGCGACCGGAAACCGAGTTGATCGTCGATCTCGCCCTGGCTGCCGTTCCAGCCCGTCCCCAAGGGGAGCTAGCCGCCGGACATTGGGTCGATTTAGGCACGGGCAGTGGAGCCATTGCCCTGGGTTTGGCAGCAGTATTGCCCGCCGCCTCGATTTATGGGGTAGATTGTAGCTCCGCCGCCGTGGCGATCGCCCAGGAGAACGCAGCTCGCTGCGGGCTGTCGCCGAGAATTACCTTTGCCGTGGGTTCTTGGTGGTCGCCGTTAACTCCCCTAGCCGGAAAAATTAGCGGTATGGTGGCCAATCCTCCCTATATTCCCCGCTCTCACCTGGAATCGCTCCAGCCTGAAGTGGCCCGACACGAACCGCGCTTAGCCCTAGATGGCGGCGAAGATGGCTTGGCGTGCCTCCGTTATTTGATCGACACGGCCCCACAGTATTTACACTCAGGCGGGGTCTGGTTGGTAGAACTGATGGCAGGACAGGCCCCCGCGATCGCCGGACTGTTAGAGGCGACAGGAACCTATAAAAAAATTGAAATCTTTGAAGATCTGGCGGGAATTCAACGGTTTGTCCGGGCTATCGCCTTTAATCTTGGCCCAATCATCCCCTTGAGGATAAGCGCGATGAAAGTAACCCAGGCGGATTTAGTGGCAGGGGCACTCCTCGGCCAAATCGTTAGTTTTCCCACGGATACGGTACCGGCCCTTGCCGTACTGCCAGAGCAAGCTGCCCTGATTTTCGCCCTTAAACAGCGTCCTGCTCGCAAACCGCTGATTCTTATGGGGAGCAAAGGGGAAGATCTCTGGCCCTACGTTCAGGGAACGCCAGAGGAACAGCACCAGTGGCAGCAGCTCGCCGCTCGTTACTGGCCCGGACAGCTTACCCTGGTGCTTCCGGCATCGGCGCGGGTTCCCCCGGCGGTTCATCCCGACCAACCAACGACCATTGGCTTGCGGGTTCCCGATTCTCTCTTTGCCCAAGGGATTTTGACGCAAACGGGCCCCCTCGCTACCACCAGCGCCAATCCTTCGGGAGAACCGCCCCTAGAATCCATGACTGCCATTGCCAGCGCCTTTCCCCAGGTTTTATGCCTCGATTGTCCCCCGGTTTTGGGCAGTGGTTCGCCCTCCACGGTGGTCAAGTGGTGTGGCCAGGGCTGGGAAATTTTGCGCCAGGGTGCAGTCGTTTTGGCTGAGGCTCGCCCTTGCTAGATAAAGCTCGCTACAGTGGAAGAAATCTGCTAACAGGCGATCGCAAAAAGCTCTGGCGAATCGAGATTGATAGTGCTAAGGATGGTGTGATGCTTCCCCGTGCAGACTTTATGGATGAGACCCAGGCACTTCGGCAACAGCTACAGCAGTGGCAGCTAGCCCTGTATCGAGCGGTGCAGATGAGTCAATTTAAGGCGGGATTTCTGGCCCGTACCGCCCACGAACTGCGATCGCCCCTGGCGAGTTTGATGGGACTGCACCAACTGGTTCTCCATGACCTGTGCGAGAATCGGGAGGAAGAACGGGAATTTATTGCCCAGGCCCACAGCGCCGCCCAAAAATTGATGAATTTGCTGGATGAAGTCGTGCGATCGCCAAAGCCGACTATGGGTTGCAGCCGCCCCAGTGCCAGAAAATTCTCCTGGCAGAACTCTTTGAAGACCTGGAAGACAGCACCCACCTGCTCCTAGCCAATCGCAATTACCATTTGCACATCCTGCCCGCTGCCGACATTTGGGTGTGGGGCGATCGCAACTGGCTACAGCAGGCCCTATTGATGCTGGTGGACACGGCCATTGTGTATGGACAAACAGAACACATGACCCTGACTGTAGCGGTGAATGAGAGCCAGGCGATCGTCGATCTAGACCTAGGTTGTCCCCAGACAGCCTGGAGCGAACCCAAGGATTTGCTTGGCCAAGACCCACCGCCGTCAGACCTGCGTCCCCTCGCACAAAGGTGGGACTTTTCCCCTGGCATGAAGCTACTGCTAGCTCAGCATCTCCTGGAAGCCATGAACGCTCAGTTAGCGATCGTCGAGCCAGACAACCCAGAAACCTCCCCAGCCCTTACCCGATTGCGGCTCTGTCTTCCTCTGGCCTAGACTCCCCAGTCAATAAGGGCAGGGCAGGCGATCGCCGTTATCGAGCACCATCGTCATTGAAGTATTGGATTTAAAGCCGATGCGCTCGTAAAATCCTTGCTGATAGGTAGTCATTAGATAAACCCGCTCTACCCGATGGACGAGGGGATGGCTGAGAATCGTCTCTACCAGTTTGCTGCCCAACCCCGCGCCTCGGTATTCGGCCCGGACAACCACATCCCAAATTGTCGCCCGATAAATGCCGTCAGAGGTCGCGCGGGCAAACCCCACCAGTTGTTCCCCATCCCAAAGACTGACCACCGGATCGCTATGGCGAAGGGCGATCGCCAAGTCTTCAAGGTGACGATTCTGCGCCCAAAATGCCGTCAGATTGAATAAGCCCTGGAGCTTTTGCAGATCGATTCGGTCTTTGTCGAAGCTGAATTGCAGGTGGCGATAATCCATAACTCCCCTCCTTGAGCCGTAGCCGTCGCTACAAATTGCTCGATCCAAGAAGAATTGTAACGCCTACTACAGCTAAATAAATCCTAGCAACCCTGATTGTGAGTATTTCCTAACACAGGGGTAAGTGGGGGCGGTTACTCAGGCGGCCCACAATCACAGATAGCAGGGAAAACTCCGGAAAGGTTGTTACCAGGGCTGTAGCTGGCTTCAGTTACTTCTCCTAGAAGGCTGTGGCGCTAGATTTGACCCCTGG
Source organism: Chloroflexaceae bacterium (assembly GCA_012031815.1). GTDB lineage: Bacteria > Cyanobacteriota > Cyanobacteriia > Cyanobacteriales > JAAUTE01 > JAAUTE01. The sequence goes on along the minus strand of JAAUTE010000095.1, from coordinate 6,048 downwards.
AGAACCTGGGGCAAGAGGCCGAGGCAGCCAAGGCCTGTCAGCCTGTTCTCGATTACTAGTAACTTGGGAACCTTATGAGAGAGAAGTGACATCATCCCCACGAAGGCTGTACTGAACAAACTGCTATGTCAGCGACGTTTATCGACATCAACCGAGGCCAACCCACCGAGCTAGGGACTGAGAGCTTCGAGCTTGAGGATACCAGCGACATTAATGCCGACCAACTGGCTCAGGAATTGGTGCAACTGGAGCTAGAAACGGTAGAGGCAGAAAAATTAGGACGCCAAGACCGGCACACCACCGATCTTGTCCGCATCTATCTTCAGGAAATTGGTCGCGTTCCCCTGCTGGAGAAAGATGAGGAAGTCGCCATGGCCCAGCAGGTTCAGCGCTATATCCGTCTCATTGAGCTGCGCAAAGCCAGGGCTAGCCAGGGGGATGAACTATTAAGCCAGTTTGTGGGCCTGATTGAGATCCGCGATCGCTCCTGGCCCAGTTGGGCCATCGCCCTTCCCTACAACGCTGGGCCCTAGTGGCGGGCCTGGAGGTCGCTCAATTGAAAGTCACCCTCACCCAGGGCAAGCAGCGCTGGGCCGTGGTTGCCGAATTGGAACCCGCTGAGCTGGAGCAGTTGCAGAAAACGGGAATTCGAGCCAAGGAACAGATGATCAAGGCGAATTTGCGTCTGGTGGTTTCTGTCGCCAAAAAGTATCAAAATCGGGGGCTAGAGCTGCTGGATTTGATTCAGGAAGGAACCTTGGGCCTAGAGCGGGCCGTAGAAAAGTTTGACCCCACCAAGGGCTATCGCTTCAGTACCTACGCCTACTGGTGGATTCGTCAAGGCATCACGCGGGCGATCGCCACCCAAAGCCGCACTATTCGCCTGCCAGTTCACATTACCGAAAAACTCAACAAAATCAAGAAAGCCCAGCGGGAAATTTCTCAACGACAGGGACATACGGCCAGTATTGCCGATATTGCGCGGGAATTGGAGATGACACCGCCCCAGGTGCGGGAAGTCCTGCTGCGGGTTCCTCGCTCGGTTTCCCTAGAAATCAAGGTAGGCAAAGAAAAAGATACGGAATTGGGGGATTTGCTAGAAACCCCCAATGCTTCCCCGGAAGAGGTCTTAGCCCACGAATCTCTCCAGCAAGACTTGCAGCGGCTGATGGCAGACTTAACCAGCCGGGAACGGGATGTCATTCGCCTGCGCTTTGGACTCCAGGATGGCATGGCCCACTCTCTGGCGGATATTGGTCGCGCCCTGGATTTGTCACGGGAGCGGGTGCGGCAAATTGAAGCCAAAGCCCTGCAAAAGCTGCGCCAGCCCAAGCGCCGCAATCAAATTCGGGACTACTTCGAGGCCCTGCAATAGTTAGCCCCAGACTCTTGCTTTGAGAGTGACCGTTTAGACCCCCAGCAGTGCCTCGTCAATTTGGCGGAAGAGCCACTCTAAACTCCCCGAATTGTCTAAAATAACCGTCGAAGCTGCCATTTTCTCCGCCAGGGGCCACTGACTGTTGATGCGAGCCAGTGCCTCTACCTCCGTCAAACCGTCTCTGCCTTGCAGGCGCTGGATTTGTTGGGCAGTAGAACAGGTCACGACCCAGATGTCTGTGGCTAAATCGGTCATCTTGGCTTCAAAGAGCAAAGGAATTGCCAAAACCAGGGTTTTATCTGCTAGCTCTATCAAGTCCTCCTGCAAGCGCGACCTGACAAAGGGATGGATTTGGGATTCCAACCAGCTTCGCTCCTGTTGGTCTTCAAACACAATGCTTCCCAAGGCTTTGCGGTTGAGGCAGCCATTCTCTAGGCGCAGGCGATCGCCCCAGCGAGCAAAAATCCGCTCCAAAATTGGGCTGCCCGGCTGTACCGCTTCCCTAGCATAAAGGTCGGCATCCAGCAATGGAAACTGATACACTTCCGCTAAATAGCGAGAAACCGTGGTTTTTCCCGTAGCGATGCCCCCGGTTAATCCAATGCGCCGTGGTGGTGATGCTGGCATGGTCATGCCTCCACTGTTGCTTTTGCTTGGGACGGTAGCATAGAGAGGATTACTCCCACAAGTTGCTATCCTATGACTGCCATCGGCGTTAATCCCTTTTTATCCGAAAATTTTGCCCCTATTCGTCAAGAAACGAGCGCTGAAAATTTGCCGATTGTTGGCGAACTGCCCCCGGCTTTGTCAGGGATGTACGTCCGCAACGGCCCTAACCCGCAATTTTCTCCCTTGGGTCAATACCACTGGTTTGATGGGGATGGCATGTTGCATGGGATTCACCTGCAAGATGGTCGGGCCTCCTACCGCAATCGCTACGTGCAAACGCGAGGCTTTTTAAGCGAAAAGGAAGCGGGACGGGCGATTTGGACGGGACTGCTGGAACCGCCCCAGTTGGACAATCCCCACGCCCCCGGCAAAATACAGCCAATACCGCCTTAATTTGGCACGCGGGTCAGTTTCTTGCCCTATGGGAAGGCGGCGAACCCCATGCACTCTCCCTGCCCGACTTAGACACCCTCGGTTCCTACACCTTCAACGGCAAACTCGCCAGCCCCGTCACGGCCCATCCCAAAATCGACGCTCGCACTGGGGAAATGCTGTTTTTTGGGTACAATCCAGTTCAGCCGCCTTATTTACTCTACAGCACGGTTTCTGCCACCGGAGAACTGCTGCGGACAATTCCCATCACCCTGCCCCTGGGCGTGATGGTGCACGATTTTGCCATTACTGAAAATACACGATTTTTTTGGATTTACCCCTCACCTTCCGGGGCGATCGCCTACAACAAGGCCAGCCAGCTCTCCAGTTTGAGCGGGAGCGACCCAGCCGGTTTGGTATCCTGCCGCGCCACGGGGATGAGACTGCCATCCGCTGGTTTGAGGGGCCGAGTTGCTATATTTTCCACACTCTCAACGCCTGGGAAGCGGGAGAAGAAGTTGTCCTCATTGCCTGTCGCATGAGCGCGACCACCGTGTTGGGCGGGAATGATTCGCAATCAGACAGCGACGTTCCTTGCTTGCATCAATGGCGGTTTAACTTAAAAACGGGAGCAGTCAGCGAAACTCCGCTAGACGATGTAGCTGGGGAATTTCCCCGGATTTGCGAACTAATGACGGGATATCCCAGCCGCTACGGCTACGTGGCGAGAAGTGCGTCCGGACGACTCCCCTTATTTGATGGTGTTATCAAGTATGACTTCCACAACGGCACCTCCCAAACCCACGAATATGGCCCCGGTCGCTTTGGGGGCGAGGCGGTCTTTGTTCCCCAGCCAGCGGCAGAAGTAGAAGATGAGGGCTGGCTATTGAGCCTGGTTTGGGACAAAACGACCCAAACGTCCGAATTAATCGTCATTGATGCCCAGAGGATGGGCGATCGCCCCCCTGGCCCGCGTCCGTTTTGCCCCAGCGGGTTCCCTACGGTTTCCACGGCACCTGGCTCACCCAGGCACAATGCCAGGCTCGGTAAACCCCGGACAGACTAGGAAGGCGGGGGAATTGAACCCTGCCCTCCTGTGCCCGTGGTTAAGATAACTTTACAAAACAGATAACAGATACTAAAGTTTTGTATCGATTCCTTGATAGCCTAGAATTTTTTTTCGATGCTGTAAAGCTAAGGCCCTGCCTTTTACCATCGGTTATCAATGAATCCTGACTTGCTCCTATGTCTGTCGTATTTACCCTTGCCTCTCGCTACCGCCTGGACGATGAATTGCCTTGGTTATTGGGCATCGACCCGATCCGTCAGTATTGGCTCTTGATTAATGGCAGCCCGGAGATGCGGGTTGGGGTTCCAGGATTGTTTACCGCCGACTTAGAAGAATTTAAGCAAGTAATCCGGCAGTTTCGCGAGCTTGCTCCTGGAGACGCCTTAGTCCTACCGACAGCCAGCGGCTTATCCCAGCTGCTTTGCCTCGCCCCCAATTGCTACGCGATTCCCAGCGAAATTGATAACTCTCCCGTCTGGCATCTGTTTGACCGGGAGACCCTGGAGAGCCTGCTGATGACAGCTCACCCAGATTGGCAGTGCCGTCCTGAAGACACGGCCCTGGGCCGCCACGCCCTCAGCAAGCTTGGCAGCAACCTGTTGCGGTTTAATCCCCAAAAGCCGCATTGGGACGCAAGGTGAGTAATTCCTCCGGAGAGGCGAGCAATTGAACGTGAAGTTCTTGGATTTCGCCGCGAGGGTTTAACACAAACTGCCAGGAGGCATTAACTTGAAATAAAGGGTTTTTACCCGGCCAATGACCGCGAACTGCCGGCCATGGTCGTTGATTTCGGCTTGGAGGGGCACTAGCTCCATGCCATCTGCTTCCTGCTGTAGGTATGTGGTTAGGCGATCGCGTCCGGTAATGGGGATTTCAAAGGGAGGAAACAGCGCCCCGGTGGGAGCAAATAGGGCAGCCGTATCTTGAAAGCACCCGGCATTGATGGTGGCGAAATAGCGTTCAATGCTTGGGGGTAGAGAACAGGCTGATAGCAGCGAAGGAGCGACAGGCGGGCGATCGCAAAAAAGAGCAGACATAACGGTTTTCTCAGGCGTTTAATCAAGGACAAGGGACACGGCGCGGCCATGTCCCTGATAAGTATTATGGGTTTTCGTGAAGTTTAGACAGCCAGGGGATCAACGCCCATGTCACCGGCAATCTGACGCAGAACCGTGATTTGCTGACCAAATTCCAGGAGGGTTAACTGGTTAAACACGGCAGAAGCAGCGGCAGACAGCTTGTAGCCTTGGGGAACCGCAATCACTTCCCCCGTTTCCATCCACTGGGCTAGTTGATACCAGATGGCTAGCTTGGTGTTGTTGGAGAAAATGCCGTAAGACCGCGAGATCGGGGTGTTAACCTTACGAACCAGATCCCGCATCATTTGCAGTTGCTCATCGGGCGACATTGCCTTGATTTGGTTGAGCATGCCTTCTGCTAGCTGCAATCTCGCGACACCGGGCGCGGCGGGGGTAATTACTTTGCCTAAATTCTTGTAGAGAATCCAAAGTAGTCCTAATTGGTCGTCAACGCTGAGGCGCTTGATGGCAGTGATTGCACTCGGAACAGCCTCTAAAAGATTGTTAGTAGCGGCGGGGTTGTAGGTGGTGAAAGTCACGGGATCCTCCTTTGCTGATTGGCAGTAAATTTGACTAAAACGATGAAGAATAGGCAGAACGTTACCTCACAGCTTGTTCCGTTCAATTCAGCGCTATAACCGTGCGCTGCTAGAGAGAATTTTGTTTCGGTTCACATAAATTAATATAGCGCCAAGTAAACATTTGTTGCAATGGCTTGACAGATGCTTTTTCTCTATAACGAGGCCTGGGATTTGTCTGGGTTGAGTCCTGGGACGGATGGGGTTCAAGGGCGGGCAATCTTGTCGAGTCCTTCTAGTCAAAGCAAAAGCGCGATCGCATTCCCGACACCGCCGCTCAAGCTGGGTGAAATAGCCGGTCACAGGGGTACGATTAAGCCTTCTAAGCCTTTATTTTTGAGGTTTTCTAGAATTTGCTCTGCTTTATCTCGACTGCTAAAGATACCGACCTGCAACAGGGCGCGATCGTTGTGAACCGTAGGAAAGGCATCTGGATACAGAGATCGCACCACACTGGCTTGATTGCTACTGCGGGCTTCGACCATAACCTTAAAGGTTCCCCGCAATTGGCTGCTGGTTGGCGCAGGGCGAGGCGGAGCCCCACGACTGGGAATGGGCACATTGGGAACGGGCAGGAGATTGGGATTAAATTGCTCCGATCGCGGCTCAACGGCAATGACATCGGACAGACTGCGCTGTTGGGAAGGGGGCGGGGGGGGCAGAGTAGAGGCGGGGATCGCATTATCCGGAGCTGCGGGCGCGGCAACAGTGGGATCTGGCACGGCGATGGTAACGCTTTCACCGCCTGCATTACCTGTAGTGGGGGCCGTTGAGGGAGTGGGATTCGCGGGCCGGGGGGGGCTGGGGTAAGGGGCGATCGCCCGTCAGGGGATTGCCAGAGGGGAACGGCTCAGAACTGGGGCTGCTTGGGGAATTGCGGCAGGGAAATGTCGGGCAGGGGCT
>JAAUTE010000002.1 GCA_012031815.1 Chloroflexaceae bacterium | reverse complement strand
CCTTGGCGACCCACCAGGTTTCCTTGGCGACCCATCAGATTTCCTTGGCGACCCACCAGCTTTAAGCTCCGAGACGCCTACTTTATTGGGAGAAGTTTAATTTTTCCGCCTAGGGTTTAGCCGCTGCTCCAGAGCGTCACGAAAAAAGCGATCGCCATTTCAAGGATAGAGCCGGGCGATCGCCAGGGGAGCGAGTGGAATTTATCTGGTTTTAAAGGGCGCAGACTTCCACGCCCCAGGTTACTTGATTTCAGGGAATCTCTTAGCGGCCAATGCCCACGTAGCGGAATCCGGCTGTTTCCAACTGTTGGCGATCGAGGAAGTTGCGTCCGTCAATCATCACCGGGTTGTTCATGAGCGATGCCATTTTGCGGTAGTCAAGCTGGAGAAACTCCTGCCAGTCGGTCACCAACACCAGCGCATCGCAACCATCCGCCAGCATTTCCGGGTCGCTTTCCACAATCACCCCAGACAATCCCTGACCGATGCCTGCTTGGGACACGATGGGGTCATAAGCCTTTACCCTGGCCCCCAAACGGTTCAGTTGCTCGATGATATTCAGTGCCGGAGCGTCGCGCATGTCGTCGGTATTGGGCTTAAAGGTCAGCCCCAGCAAGCCCACCGTCTTACCTTTGAGGATTTTCAGCTCGTGCTGGAGTTTTTCAATGGTAATTACCCGCTGGCGTCGGTTGACGTTGACAGCCGCCTTGAGCAGTTCGGCCTCGTAGCCATAGTCATCGGCGGTGTGGATGAGCGCGGAAACATCCTTGGGAAAGCAAGAACCACCCCAACCAATGCCCGCTTGCAAGAACTTGTTGCCAATGCGGGAATCTAGGCCAATGCCCCTGGCTACCTGGGTGACGTCCGCTCCCACGCGATCGCAAATATTGGCCACCTCGTTAATGAAGCTAATCTTGGTTGCCAGGAACGCATTAGCTGCGTATTTAATCATTTCAGCGGAGTTGAGGTCAGTGACTACCACGGGCACGGGAGGCAGATTGGAATCGTCAGAAAAACCGCGATTGACCAGGGGTTCGTAGAGCTTCTTCATCATCTGGATCGCCTTGGGACTGTTGCTGCCCAAAACAATGCGATCGGGATTGAAGGTATCGTAAACCGCCGAGCCTTCCCGCAGAAATTCGGGGTTGCTCACCACATCGAAATCCGCCTTAATCTCTTCTAAGGTCGTCACCCCGCCGCCGCCAGCAGTTACCAGGGACTTTTGACGCTCCACAATGCCATCTAATACAATCATGCGTACCCAGTCCCCAGAGCCGATGGGAACCGTGGATTTATTAACAATTACCTTGTAACCGCCGTCCAGATGGGCGCCAATACCCCGCGCCACCGCTTCCACATAGCGCGTATCGCTCTCACCCGTTGGCAGGGGGGGCGTCCCTACGGCAATAAAGAGAATGTCTCCATGAGCGACGCCAGCCGCTAAATCTGAGGTAAAGTGCAGCCGTCCCACTTCGATGGAAGATTTCATCAGTTCTGCTAGTCCTGGTTCGTAGATCGGCGACTGCCCTGACTTGAGAATTTTGACCTTCTCTTCGTTGTTGTCCACGCAGATGACTTCGTGGCCGATGTGAGACAGGCAAACACCTGTGACTAAACCAACGTAACCAGTGCCAATGACGCAAACGCGCATGTTTTTTTCCTCTTGATGAACACTACAATCAAGCTGCCAGCCGCTTTTGCCCAACCGAAGCTTGCCGATCTAACGTGAGGCGTTCAGGCGCTCCTCAAAATCGGCGATGGTTTTAGTCAGCCCCTCCTGGAGCGGAACCAATGGCTCCCAGCCCAAATAGGTCTTGGCCCGAGAAATGTCGGGTTGGCGCTTTTTGGGATCGTCCTGGGGTAAGGGTTTAAAGGCAATATCGGCGTTGGGATTGACCATTTTTTGAATGGTTTGGGCAAGTTCTAGAATGGTATACTCAACCGGATTGCCCAGGTTCACCGGCCCGATGTAATCCCCTTCCATCAAACGCATTAACCCTTCTACCAAGTCAGAAACATAGCAAAAACTCCGGGTTTGGGAACCGTCGCCATAGACCGTTAGCGGAATTCCCTGTAGTGCTTGCACAACAAAATTACTAACAACTCGCCCGTCATTCTCAAACATGCGGGGCCCGTAGGTATTGAAGATCCGGGCGACGCGAATATCGACGCCATTGTTGCGATGGTAGTCAAAGGTCAGGGTTTCGGCCACGCGCTTGCCTTCGTCGTAGCAACTGCGGATGCCAATCGGATTAACATTGCCCCAGTATTCTTCGGTTTGGGGGTGAACCAGGGGATCGCCGTAGACTTCTGAGGTGGAAGCGAGTAAAAACCGTGCTTTTACACGTTTGGCCAGTCCGAGCATATGTAATGTCCCGATTACGTTGGTTTTAATCGTTTTTACCGGATTAAACTGGTAGTGAACCGGGGACGCTGGGCAGGCCAGGTGATAAATGCGATCGACTTCTAGACGAATGGGTTCCGTAATATCGTGGCGAATGCATTCAAAGTAAGGATGTCCTAGCCACTTTTCGATATTGCGCTTGTGCCCGGTATAAAAGTTATCTAAACAGAGAACCTCGTGTCCCTGTTCCATTAGGCGATCGATGAGGTGGGAGCCAATGAAACCTGCACCGCCAGTGACTAAGATTCTCATGAAACTGACCTTGCCAATTTTGAAATTAATCTTAAATTAACCTTGGACTGCTTTTCTGTCCAGATCCTTATTTTTGTGTCTGGTGGTGTCTGCGGTCTTTAGATGGCTCTAGTGAGCTTAAATGCCCAAGTATAGTCCTTTAATTCCGGCAAAATCAGGTCTTCACTAGGATAATCTGCTACGGGACTTGAATTAGGGGTCTGACCTCACCATAGAGGGTCGATCTCTCTCGATAGGGACGACCCATTTTGGCGATCGCCGCCTGCAAGGTTGGGACTTCGAGACAAGTGCCGCCTTGGGCTCCGGCCATGGTGGTGATATGTTCTTCCATGAGGGTGCCGCCGAGGTCGTTGCAGCCCCAGGTCAGGGCTTCGCTGGCTCCGGCTAGACCCAGTTTGACCCAGCTTGGTTGGTGGTTGACGATCCAGCGTCCCAAAAATAAGCGAGATACCGCCGTTAAGTGCAGGGTAGCCGCTAAATCCGGCTGATCGCGGCCGACGCGCTTGCGTAAGGGGGCGGGGGCTTGCTGGCCCACAAAGGGCAGCAGGATAAATTCGCTGATGCGAGCGGGAAAGTCGTTGTGGCTGGCCTGCTGCTGGAGTTGTCGGAGCTGGAGGAGGTGGGTAATCTGCTGCTGGGGCGTTTCGATATGACCGCAGAGCAGGGTACTGGTGGTCGGGATACCCAGGCGATGAGCCGCCGCCACGATTTCGAGCCAGGTTTGGGTGTTAATCTTTCAGGGCAGATTACTCGCCGGACAGCATCATCTAGCACTTCTGCCGCTGTTCCCGGCAGCGAATCTACCCCGGCGGCGTGGAGCGATCGCAGGACGGTTTCGTAGCTTAGATGGTCTTCTCTGGAGATAAATTGAATTTCCTGGGGAGAAAAGGCGTGGAGGTGCAGTTGGGGATGGGCGGTTTTGATGGTTTCGATTAGATGCTGATAGTAGGACAGGGAGGAACCAGCCCGTTTGGCGGCGGGGTTGAGTCCGCCCTGGATACAAATTTCGGTGGCCTTGCGAGCAACGGCATCGGCGACTTTCTCCAAGAGTTGGGCTTCTTCTAGCCAGAAGGCACCTTCTTGTCCATCATCCCGGCGAAAAGCGCAGAAATTACAGTGCTGCTCGCAGATATTCGTAAAATTTAGGTTGCGGTTGATCACGTAGGTGACCGTCTCTCCCACCAACTGTTGGCGGAGGCGATCGCTCGCGTCGCGAATCTGGGCAAGGGCCGCTGGTTGGGTTTGCTGGAGGAGCCATAGCCCTTCCTGGGGCGTCAAATCTTCGGCGGCTAAGGTTTTGTCAAGAACGGAGGCTAGGGTTGGGGTTTGGGTGGCCACGGCGAGTTATTAAGGGTACCTACTCGTCATTGTAGGCAGGGAACGGTTCTGAGGCCGGGTCGTTAGCGATTGGCTTTGCCAGTGCGCGGAGCGCAATCTCGGCGACAAAATGTTCGGCGACGAGGACGGGAATTTCTTGGGAGCTGACGCGGCTGTAGCGGGCTTTGTCGGGCATCATGACGATATTGGGCCCTTTTTTGCACTCTTTGAGGCAGCCCGTTAACTTGAGGGTGACCTGTTCTGTTAATCCTTGTTCGGCTAAGCTGGCTTCTAAGGCTTGGGCGACGGCTTGACCCCCATGTTGGTGCCAGCAGTTGGATTTGCTGCACACCAAAACGCAGGCACGGGATTTTTTCGCCGGAGCCGTTTCCGGGGGGACGGGCTGGGTTATTTCATCTGCTGGTGGGGCTAGGAGGCGAATATTGTCTATTTTTCGCTTGACTTCGCCGGTTTTGACTTTTTCTGCCTGCCTGCCGCTGACTTCTAGCCAACAGCCGGGTTTTAGCTCCGGATCGAGACAATGGCGAATTTCTTTGGCCAGTTTCAGGCGATAGCTCTCGTTCCCCACTTGTAACCAGAGATATTTAATGCGATCGCCATCTTTGACAACCCACTCCTGTAATTGACCGAGGAGTTGAAATTGGGAAACGAGTTTCTGTGACATGGCTAAATTCCTGATTTTAGCGGGATTTCGAAGAATCTCAAGGGTTTTACCGGGTTTTTGTGCTACGCTAACTGTTGCGCTCTTGGCAGTCCAGTTGCGAGCAGCGCTCCAGCCACTGCAATAATTCCTGACGGCAGGCAACGTGCTGTTTGACTACGCTCCACAGTTGAACGGCTGCACTGGGGCGATCTAGCTGTACCCGCAGGGGTTGGTTGGGAGAACAGTGACAGGGGATTTGCAGCTCTTGCAAACGATGGTAGATTGACCAGCGATCGCTCCAGTTGACTGCAACTGATTCTAAGTTAGCTAAAGTCATTGGGGTTAGTAAAGATAGGATTTAGCAGTACGTTGACAAGCGCATTCCTCCCCAGCAAGCGTTTAGTGCCGTAAACAGTAGCTGAGGACGTTTCCTGAGATACAGTTTAGAGCTAAATGCAAATAGTTCGCAAGAGACTTGATGATAGATATTCTTAATTAGTTGGAGCAGGCAACTTTAGCGGGACTCATCCAGGGTGGAAAACGGGACTATCGTGGTTTCTTGGTTTAAAATGCAGTCCTGGAGGTTCTTGACGGGGTTTTTGCCGGAAAAAAACGGTATTCTTAGGTTAATTTGGCTTGGGGGCTGGCGATCGCGGAATGATGCCCCAGACACCCAGGATAATCAGCAGATAGCTTAGCCATTCGCTCTGAGTGGGGCTGTCACCTTCTAGCAACCAATCCAGCAACACCCCGAACAGTAGCACGGAGGGATTAATCCCGGTAGCAACGGTGGCCGGCAGGCGAGCAAAGGCGCGGGTCAAACAAAGCTGTCCCCCCAGGCCCGTAGCTGCCACCCCCAGCACTGAGGCACCTTGCCAAAAATTGGGGACAATCCAGGGGACAGAGGGGATTAACAGCACAAAACCGCAGAGAATCAGGTTAAAGACAAAGACAATGGCCTCCGGAGAAAACTTCCGCGTGGCCTGGCGCAAAGATAAAAAGGCGATCGCCGTTGCCAGTGCGCCGAGCAAACCCACGGCCACCACCAGCGGCTCCAGAGTTGAATCCGCCCCCGGCCAGCTCAACCACCACCCGACCCTACCACCCCGCAGGCGATCGCGGCCACTTGTCGTGGGGAGAGGCGCTCTTTTAGCAGGAGCCAGCCCAAGACAGCCACCAAAAGCGGTGCTAAATCGGCGAGGATGCGGGCATTACCGACAGAAGTATTGGCTAACGTCCAAAAATAGCTGCACAGTGCTACTGATCCCGCCAATCCCCGCAGAATCAGAAACGAGGTTGCTGGGCGGCGCAGATTCAGATCAGCCAGGGAAATCGCCGGCAGCAGCACAAAACTGGACACCACTGCCCGAACAAACACGATTTGTGAGTAAGGAACCGCTCCAGAGACATGATGAACCAGGAAGCTCATCAAACCGAACAAAAACTGGCGGCGAGGGCAAAGAGAATTCCCTGCTTTCTGGTTGATAACCCCATCAAACCCGTTATTTGGCGGCGCTCAGGGCGCTAACTCGATCTGGCTGATTCTGCTCTAAGACGCGGTTAAGCTTGCCGCTGGCAAAGCCTTCGAGATCGAGGGTCACAAACAAAAAGCCCAGGTCTTGGAAGGCTGCGACCAATTGTCCTAAATCACTCTGGTTGACAAAGGGTTTAATCTGGTCGGGTGGGAGTTCGATGCGGGCGGTATCCCCTTGGGAACGCACTCGTAGGGTGTGATAGCCTAGATTTCGCAGATAAATTTCGGCCCGGCCCACGCGCTGGAGTTTGGCAACGGTAATGGCTTCGCCGTAGGGAAAACGAGAGCTTAAGCAAGGTTGGGCCGGTTTATTCCACCAGGGTAGTCCTAATTGCCTGGATAACTCTCTTACTTCTGTTTTGGTGATGCCAACTTCGGCCAGCGGCGATCGCGCCCCCCGTTCTTGGGCGGCCTGGATGCCGGGGCGGTAATCCCGCAGGTCATCGGCGTTAACCCCATCAACCACGTAGGGATAGCCGCGATCGCGGCGAGGGGTTTGAGGGTGTCGTGGAGTTCGCTTTTGCAGAAGTAGCAGCGGTTAACGGGATTGGCGGTGTAGTGAGGGTTGTCCATTTCGTGGGTTTCCACCCATTCATGGCGAATTCCGATTTGGGCTGCCTGAATTTGGGCTTCTTCAAATTCTTCTGGTAGGAGGGACGGGGAGAGGGCAGTCACGGCCAGGGCGCGGTCTTGGAGGATATCCCAGGCAATTTTGGCGACCAGGGTGCTATCAATGCCTCCCGAATAGGCGATTAGCGCCCGTTCCATCTCTCTAAAAATGGCTTGAAGTTGCTCTAGTTTGGCCTCTAACATCGGCAGGGTTTCGGTTATGGCATCTGCTTATTTATGTTAGAAGTTTTGCCCAGCAGAGTGACAGCCGCTGAAAATACTTTGCCACTGGGTTAACTCCTAGGGCCATTCGGGGTGAGCGCCGGGGAGAGCACTTGAGCAACCCGCCGCACTTCAGTCACATCACGGGGGAAGTATCGCCCTCTTAAAGCGTAGGCAACCAGTCCCGCATATTCTCGAACCAACAGCAGAGAACGACGGCGGGGAGTGATATCCTCAGGAACGCGGCTGCGGTGGGGAATTACCCGAAAACCAAAACTCTGAAATGTCAGCAAAGAGCGCAAGAGATGGGGCGGATCGCTGACTAAAATAATACGATAAATTCCCTGGGGTTGGAGCAGATAAGCGGTAAATCGGGCATTTTCTTCGGTGGTTTGGGAACAGGCTTCTAATTGTAAAGAGTTACTTGGGACGCCCCTTTGTAATAAATCACGATACAGTATGGGAGCATCACCAATGCCGCTGGCAAAAATGAGAGGAGCGCGGCCAGCTTGCCACAACTGTAGCGCATCCCTGGCCCGATTTTGGTTTAATTCCCGCCCCCGACCCAAGACCACGATCGCATCGGCGGGCTGTCCTAGATCCGCAGGCAGCCAGGTCGTTAAGCCCCATTCCGCCAATTGTGCAGTCGGCGGTAACAAAATGATGGCATAAGCGGCGATCGCAGACAGAATCGTGCCTCGCAGCCAAAGCGCCAGCGACCTCGATAAAATAGCCAAAATTCCCAGGAGAATTGCCAGCAGAATCGCAGTAACACCAGCGACATTACTCAGTCCTTGTTCGATAAACCCCCGCCAGGAGAGCCAAGGAATGGGGGGACGGTTGCACAAACGAGGATCGATCATAGTGAACTACCGTTTTGCGGGCGTTGTCATCTCAAGATTAGCGAAACGCTCCGACCTCGCGACAGCACTGCAAAATTGGTAACCGAGATGACCTGTAGCAGGTTAATTCTCCAGGGCTATTTCTAACATTTAAGGGAGCAGTTTTAGATCGACTAGCAACGGCAAATGATCGGAGCCTATTTCTGCGCCTGTTTGAATCTGGGTAACCTTAATACCGGAACTGACCAGGCAATGATCGATGGGAATCAATAAAAATGACGAAATAGCAGCAGGGACTTGGTGGTAGGTTCGCTGGGTTGGCCAGCTTGGCAGAATCCCAAAGCCTTGACGGGCATTTTTCAAGCCAGTGCGCTTAATCAACCGTCGATAATAGGGCGACCACATGGTGATATTTAGATCTCCCATCACCAGTTTTGGCTCCTCTACAGTTTTTAAATATTGCCCGATCGCATCTAATTGTTGGTTGCGATCGCCAAAAAAATTAGCTTTCAAAGGTGGCGGGGGATGGGCTGCCACAAAAGACAGGGTTTGATTGGCGATCACGACCTGGCCAGTGATGCTGGCATTTTGGGTCGTGCCAAAAAATTCCACTTGAGGATTGATAAGAGGATACTGACTGAAGACAACAATGCCAAGGTTATAGGGATTCGCTTCTCCAAAGGAGTAGGGTAAAAGATCTCGTAGGGAATCAAGCTGTTCTAGCCAACTTTTGTCCACCTCGATAAAAACGGCAAGTCCCGGTTTTTCCCGGCGCGTGAGGGCAATGACTTGAGAAAATTCCCGATTTTGGGTATTCACATTGGCCACTAAAATTCGCAGATCCCGGTTGGAATTCCCCAAAAAATCTGGTGGTGGGAAGTACCAGGGTAAAATTTGCGATCCTAAAATCGCCACACAAAATAATCCCACCAAAATAAACATTCTGCGCCCTGTAAAACCCAAGGCGATCGCCAACAGCAACACCAGGATTAAATACTGAACTTGGAAGTGGGAAAAAATTTCTAGATAAAGTTGCCAACCGAAGCGGGACACCAGCAAGGCGAATCCCGTCACTGCCAAAATTGTCGCCAGCAAGCTCCAGGATAAAAGCCACTGTCCTATTGATATCGGTTTGCTCTCACTCATGCAGAAATTGAAATTCAAGCCAGCAACTTTACCTCCAGAATTTTAGCAGAACTACTGATAAATTAAAGTTTTGTAAACCTGATTTCCTGGCTGCCAATGCTAAAATCCAAGGAAAATTTTCCATTTTCAAGCTACTTTGTTGCAGTTTTAGCACTGAGGATGGCAGCCCCTCAAAGAAAAAGCTAAGCTGGGGTGTCTTCGCAACTTGCTGAAGACAGAATTCTAGGAGAACGGACTATGGCCGAATGGGCGATCGCACCGAGGGACTGACCAAACAATTCGAGCGCCACATTGCCGTTCGAGAGGTTGATTTACAGGTAGAAAGCGGAACCGTCTACGGTTTGATCGGCCCCAATGGCGCAGGCAAGACCACCCTGATTCGCCTGTTAGCCGCCGCCGAGGAGCCAACCGCCGGAGAAATTCAGCTTTTTGGCCAGCGTTTGCGCCTGGATCGCTGCGACCCCTGGTTAAAGAGACAATTAGGCTATCTTCCCGACGATTTTCCCGTCTACGATGACCTTACCGTTTGGGATTACCTAGATTACTTTGCCCGCCTGTACCGCTTGCAGGGAAAGTCCCGCCGCCGCCGCCTCAATGAAGTGCTCGAATTAGTCGATCTTGCCCACAAACGGGATAGTTTCATCTCTACCCTGTCGCGGGGCATGAAACAACGGCTCAGCCTCGCCCGCACCATCATTCACGAACCCTGGCTTCTCCTTTTGGACGAGCCTGTTTCTGGACTAGACCCCATTGCTCGCCAGCAATTCCGGGATATTATCAAGGTGTTGCAAGCAGCCGGCATGACGGTTCTCATTTCTTCCCACGTCCTCAGCGATCTGGCCGAGCTTTGCAGTGCCATCGGTATCATGGAGCTGGGCTGTCTCGTGGAAAGTGCCCCCCTGGAATCTCTCTATCAGCGCTCCCGCCAGTGGCTCATTCTTTCTACCTTGGCGATCGCCAAACCCTGGAGCAAGCCTTAGAAAACTGCCCCTTCGTCCAGGAATGGGAATATTTACCGGAACCCGGTCGGCTGCGCTTGAATTTTACCGGGTCTCCCGCCGACAGCGCCCAATTGTTGCGGGATTTGGTGGCGGCTAGCATTCCCCTAACGGAGTTTCGCAGTGAAATTGACAGTCTAGAAACTATTTTTCTGCAATTAGACCACAAACAGGCTAACTAATCCTCACTACCTCACAGGAGACAGGCAGATCATGGGCGAGTCACTCTTAAATTGGTTGGGCGATCGCAACCCCCAACTGTTTCGCGAACTCAAGGGCCGGCTCACCAATGGGAAATTGGCGATCGCGGCTGGACTTTCGGCGATCGGGCAACTGTTCCTGGTTTTGCTCTATCAGGCAGCCTTACCAACCGAGCCAGGAAATTACAGCCGCTACTGTGGCGGGACGGGCAACTGTTTTATCGATGATTTTGGCGATTTAGTCCTGAATTTAAAGCTCTGGTGGCTGGATCTCTATGTCGATCTGAGCTTAATTGGGATTTTCGTTTTGCTCGTTGGCGGCACCTATCTGTTAATTGCTGACCTGGCCCAGGAAGAACAGCGCGGTACTCTCAATTTTGTCCGCTACAGTCCTCGATCGGCCTCAAATATTCTCCTGGGTAAACTGCTCGGTACACCGGTTTTACTTTATGTTGTCGCCGCCATCGCCATGCCCTTGCATCTCATGGCGGGTCTGAGTGGAGGCATCCCACCACTGGAAATTGTGGAATTTTATGGGATTTTAGCCGCTAGCTGCATCTTTTTCTACAGTTTAGCCCTGTTAGAAGGCTTAGTCAGCCACAAGCTGGGTATTTTTCAAGCCTTTCTTGGCAGCGGTGCGGTACTGTTATTCTTAACGATTCTGACTTTAACGACCCTAAATTTTATTGAACCAACGGCCCTGGATTGGCTGCGGCTGTTCTATCCAGGAACCTTGTTGCCCCATCTAGTCAAGGCGAGCTTCTTGCCCGCGAGCGACATTGGACTGCTTGCCAATGGAACGTTGGATGCCAACGAATTAGCTAAGATTCACTGGTACGGACAGGCAATTTTTGCCCACGGGGCTAGCACCATTACCTTTGTGTTGCTTAATTGCGGATTGTGGAGCTACTGGGTTTGGCAGGGGTTAAAACGCTACTTTCACAATCCTGGTGCTACAGTTTTGAGCAAAAAGCAGAGTTATTGGATTACAGGCTTCTTTGTGGTCAGTACCCTGGGATTCGTTCCTCCAAGGGTGAGTTCGGTGGACTATCTCTTGGGCAACTTTGCCCTGGTGATGCTGTTCCAGGCGATGTTATTTCTGATTTTGATGGCGGCGCTGTCTCCCCAGCGTCAAGCGCTCCGGGACTGGGCACGCTACCGCCATCAACAGGGACGGGGCGGATTGCTAGCAGACTTGCTTTGGGGTGAAAAAAGTCCTTCTACCCTGGCGATCGCCCTGAATTTAGCATTAATAACAGCCTACATCCTCCCCGCTGTCTTGATTTGGCCCCTGGGTCAGCATCGGCTGGCATTATTGTCGGGACTAGTTTTGTTCGCGGGGGTTATTTTGATCCACGCGGCGATCGCGCAGTTAATTTTGTTGCAGCGAACCAGCAAGCGCGTCCTGATAGCAACGGCCACTGTCGGATTTTTGGCCGTTATTCCTTTGATAGGGTCGTTATTCATCGGTTGGGCTACTAGCACGGCTCCCTGGTTGATGTTCTTTTCTTTTATTCCTTTGGTTGCCACTCATAACGGTTCAGTGACAACCATGGCCTTTGCCTTACTCGGACAGTGGCTGGTGATTACCCTGGTGAGTGTGCAGATGACCCGACAGCTCCGCCTGGCTGGACAATCGGAAACCAGAGCCTTGCTGCAAGGACAGTAATTGCTCAAGGACGGTGGGAAGATGGGTTTTTACCCCAAAATTTAGCGGGTGGAGTCAGAAAATGCAGCGTGAGTTAAAAGTTTCTATAGTTTGTCAAGAGGAACTTGTGTTGCGCTCACCCTTGGCCTCACCCTTCAGCGCTGACAACCAATTTCATGCTACCTAGAGAAGAGTTACTCAAAGGCGTCGAAAACCGAGAAATCATGGCTCGCCTCCTGGACAAGGCCGAACAAGCCCTGCGTACCTGGGAAGTTGCTTTAACGGATTTTTGCCCGCCGCCTGTCCTCATTGCCGCGAAAACCATTTTTAATCGTCTCACCGAGGTTGAACTCCTCCCTTGGGGCGGTTATCCCCAAGCAGAACGCCAGCGCCTCGGTATGGCTCGCCAAGAAGTGCCCCTCGATCTCTCCCAAATTGCGATCGCCGCTTTGAATATTGAAGGTAATTTTCTCTTCGATCCGGCCAGCCATCGGGATTTTTTAGGGGCAATTCTGGGCACAGGAGTGGTTCGGGAAAAAATTGGCGACATTATCGTCTTAGGAGAACGGGGCGCACAGGTTTTAGTTGTGCCGGAACTGGTGGAATTTCTGCAATTCTCCTTGAATCAAGTCCGCACTGTTCCAGTTAAGGTGCGGCCTCTAGATTTAAGCGAATTGCGCGTTCAACCGCCCCAAACCAAGGAATTAACCACCGTAGAAGCCTCCCTCCGCCTGGATGCGATCGCCTCTGCGGGGTTGGGGATGTCCCGCAGCAAAATGGCCGAGGCCATTCAGTCCGGGGACGTGCGCGTGAACTGGAAAGAGATTACCCAAGCGAGCCACACCCTTCAATCCGGGGATTTAATCGCGGTTACTGGCAAGGGCCGCCTGGAAGTCGGGGAGGTCAGCGTCACCAAAAAAGGACGCTACCGCGTTCAGCTCCTGCGCTTTAAATGAACTTGCCATCCATCCAGCTTTTTTTCTCTGGCAAATCTGGTTGAATCCTGAAAGCGTCAATCTCCGCCGCGATCGTCGATGATTGGGGACATCATCGGGAATTCGTCCCTATTCGTGTGGAGAAGAAAGGGCGTCAGGATGAGCGGGACTGGTCATGTGCCCAAGCTGCCGCCCTCAACTACCGGATTATCAATCCTAGGAGTAAGCCAGTGAACATAAAAGCGGACGTTGCCACGCTGCTCAAAAAAAGCCCCCAACAATCGTCAGAATCATCCCCTGAACAGCTCAAGGAAGTGCCTGCTGGTCAAGAATATGCCGTCGTGAGCTATGAAGAGGCCGAAGGCGGTCACTACAAGGTTGAATTAGACTTTGGAGCGGGAATTTGGTACATCTGGTCGGGACATTGGCGGTTGTCTTGGGAGGATGGCGAGGAGTCCGACGATGAACCTATGCGGATGTTCACAGAAGCCGACCTTAAAACCATCATGCCCCAGGCGTCCAGCGCCGATATTAGAACCTATGTCGAACCCATCAACAAAACCCTCTACGACTTCGATTTAGATACCAAAACCAGAGCCGCCGCCTTCATTGCCCAGGTGGCCCACGAAAGCGGTTCCCTCAAATACAAAGAAGAAATCGCGGACGGCAGCGCCTACGAAGGCAGATTAGACCTGGGCAACATTAAACCCGGTGATGGCAGGCGCTACAAGGGCCGTGGGCTAATTCAACTCACCGGACGGGCCAATTATCGTCAGGCTGGTGAAGCCATGAAATTGCCCCTAGAAGACCAGCCCGAATTGGTGGTCAGAGACCCCTACATCAATGCGGCGATCGCGGGTTGGTATTGGCAGTCTCGCAACATTAACGCTGTTGCTGAGCGGGGCGATTTTGCAGCGGTAACGCGCCGCATCAACGGCGGTCTCAACGGCCAAAGCGATCGCCTGGAGTTTTGGGAGCGGGCGAAAAAAGTCCTCAACGCCGAAAATAATAGCGTGCAGGCAATCCCGGAAACCTGGCAGCAAGTCAACTGGAATGATTTCAACGCCTCCGTCTCGAAATACTTTACCGTGCGAGAGGTTACCAACGGCGACCCTCGACGCATTCCCCAGGATGACGCCATCAAAGCCAACATTGTTAGCCTGGCCCAGGAGTTGGATCGCGTTCGAGAAGCCTGGGGGTCTCCCATTTTGGTGACTTCTTGGTATCGGCCCCGCGCTATCAATCAGGCGGTAGGTGGAGCGGAGAATTCCCAGCACATTCTCGGCATAGCCGCCGATATTCATCCTGCCAAGGGAAATCTGCCCCAGTTTCAAGAATGGTTAGATAAAGCTGCCTGGAAAGACAAGGCCCTGGGCTATGGCGCACGCAAAGGCTTTGTCCACGTCGATCTGCGCCCCGGCCCCAACCGCCTTATCCGCTGGAATTACTAAATCAAAACGGCCTAGCTCCAAAAATGAACTAGGCCGTGGCAAAAAGCCGTTACATTCCTGAAAAATACCGCTTAAAACCAAGGATTCAGCTTCGGCACGGGAACCTGGGAGGAGGAAGCCGGTTGGGCGGCAGGGTTTGGTTGGGAATTGGGCGATCGCCAATTCTGCTCGCCAAGGGGGGCCAGCACTTCCCCAACGTTAATGTAGGGGTAGCGAGGCGTCCCTCCCCTGACTAGGGGCGGAGCGCTGTAGTGACGCACTTCAAACAAGTCCTGTAGGGTTTGAGCGGGATTATGGGATGGCTCCAGGGTGAATAAAATATTCGTGCTGTCGCAGGTGTCTTGATTCGTTGTGGCGCAAATGACGGGCAAGCGATTGACCACGCCTGCGGTAATGTAATTCAAGCGCCCTTCGTCGTAAGCCGCTTGAAACCGAGAAGCTACGATCTGACAGCGCCTTGTATTGTCAAATCCCGAATTGGAGAAATATTGAGACTGCCAGCGAATGACGGACAGGGTGCGATCGGTAAGGGGGTTACGCGCCTGGGTAGTAGGCAATCCACCCTCAACAACACAGGAAAATTGAATGGATGGCGTTGCTTCCAGGGGAGGGTCTAGGGGTTGAGGAATCGACTGACTGAGGGCAGCGTCTGTACCCAGGAGAACAGCAAGGCCGGCGAGAAAGAATACAGGACAATTGAACATGGTCGTAAGCTCAAGGATTTGGTTGAATATCAAAAGATTTTTACTAAGGGGGCAAATCCACCCAACCAGCAGCTCTTTCATCGGTTAGCCCCCGGCAAACGGGTTTAGAAAGAAGGAGCGGGCTTGACAGGGGGATGAGCCGTTCCCGGTTCCGGGTTAGCGATCGCTGCTGTGCGCCCCGTTGAGCAATCAAGCTGCCCCCTGGAATTAATTCAGGTTCGGCGCGGTCGAAAACACCGACAGGAAGCTAGCCATGTAAATAAGTGCCAAAAAAAGAATGTTCATGCTCTCGGTCAGAATAGCTTTGCTTGGGATACTATCTCCTGCATTTCCAGAAAAATAGCTCTGTTGCTACGAATTGGGTCTATCTTATGATTGAAAGTGCAAAGCCGCAATGGGGCGATCGCCTACCTTCAGCGGCGGGAGTCAGTTAGAAGTGAGGTTTACTACTATTGCGAAAGTATTTGAGGTAACTAAACCTGAATTTATCTCGCTCTTGGCTATTAACCCTAGCTTCATCCCCTGCAAGCAACGTTTCGGAAAAATTCACCAACTCTGGCGGCTCAAGGGTCAGTTTTCCCCAGTTCAACCCATAGGGATTAACCGGAGCCAGAAACCGGAATCGCTAGACTGGACAACAGAACGGTGGTTAAAGACAATAAATGACTGAGCGGCGCATCTTTCTTCCTTTAACGAGTCTTCTGCTGCTCCTAGCAGTGGTCTTTGGGGTAATTCTACTGTGGCAGTTGCGAAGTCTACTGTTGACTTGCATGATCGCAGTAATCTTGGCGGCTACACTGGCTCCAGTTGTGGAAAAAGCGGAGAAACTCAAAATTCCTCGCTGGTTAGCCGTTATTCTCGTCTATTTAAGCATTATTGCCCTGCTAACTGGCGCGGGTGTGCTGATTGGCCCGACCGTGGTAGAGCAAATTGAGCGCTTGGTGCGGGCGCTGCCTGGTTATCTGGAAGTGTTAGCGCAACTGAGCCAAGCCCTGGTAATTCGCTTTGGGATCAACGAACCGGAATCCCTGGCGCTGCTCAATCAGTATTTCGATTTACAGGCTCTGGTGGCTTGGGCCCTGGCTTCTAGCCAGCAGCTTTTGTTGCAGTCCCTAGGGGTGACGCGGGGACTCGTGGGAGGCGTTTTTAATCTATTTCTGGCGGTATTGCTGTCTGGATACATGCTGTCTGGCTCCCAGCGTTTGTTGCCGGGACTCGTGAGTTTGTTTCCCTACCCTTGGGATCGGCGGCTGGCAGCCCAGGTATTGCCGGTGAGCCGCCGCATGGGTGGGTATATTCAAGGTCGTCTCTTGGTGTCCGGGATTTTGGCGATCGCTGTGACCTTAGGGTTGCGGATATTGGGAATTTCGGAGTTGGCGTTGGGTTTGGGCGTCATTGCCGGGTTTACGAACCTGATTCCCTTTTTTGGCCCGGTATTGGGAGCCGTCCCGGCGCTGATTGTGGCGGTGGCTCAGGGCGGGTGGACGTTTGCCTGGGTGCTGCTGCTGTTTGTAATTATTCAAAACGTGGAAACCTACGTCCTCGATCCCTTGCTGGTGGGGTCTTCCGTCCGGGTCGCGCCGCTGTATCAATTGTTGGCCGTTCTAGGCGGGGCCCAGGTGTTGGGCATTATTGGCGCGTTGATTGTCCCACCCTGGGTTGCGGGGGTGTCAGTACTCCTGGAAAATTTGTACCTGGAACCGAAGCTGTTGGCGGAACAGCAGGCACTGGCTGCGGGCGGCAATGCGGTTGTCCCAAATCGCTTGGGAGAGTTAATCCCTGAGCCAGAGTCGCCGAAACCCGTTTCTGCCCAAAATTTAGAGCAGTTTTCTGAGTCTATGAAGGGGCGGTTTTGCGGGTTGGTGTGGCGCTGGCTATGCTGGGGAATGCTTTGTTTGCTGCTGGCGAGTCCTCTGGTCGCATTGGCTCAATTCCGGGACAGTGCGCCTATTGTTGTCGATGGCCGCCGAATCTTTAACGTCAGTCAGTCGGGGGAGTACAGTGCCAAACAGCGGGCAGAGGAAGCGAACCGTCTTCTCCGAGAGACTCTACGGGAGTTGCCGCTATCGCCAGCGGTGAGGGTAGATTATTCCCAGGAAATTCCAGTGATTCGCCTCAATGGCAATGCCCATCTCCTTTCGGTAACCGCAGAAGATGCGCCCCAAGGCCGAACGGTGCAGGAGCAGGCGGAAATTTGGGTTCAAACCTTGCAAACTGCCCTCGCCCAGGCGGAGCGGGAACGTCAGCCGGATTACTTGATCCAGGCGCTGGTGCTATCTCTGGTGTACGCAGGATTGGCGATCGCAGCCAGTTGGGGGTTGGGCTGGTTGTGGCATCGCTGGTTAAAACCCCGTTGGGAATCGGAGCCGGTGTCTGGCGAGGAGCCGGTAACGGTGGGATTACAAACCGCAGCTCAACAGCCGATCCAGGCAGAAACGGGAGCGCGGGTGCTGTTAACTTTGGGACGAGCCGGGGTGTGGCTGAGCGTGCTGGTGTCGATTTTGGAGTTATTCCCGCAAACCCGTCAATGGAGCCGCTTTTTTGTTGATATAGTCGTTAATAGTCTCTTTTCTGACCTGTTTTCCCTGGGAGACAGTGCCTATTCGGTGCTGGATTTGATCCTGTTGCTGGCCTTATTGGCGGCGTTGATTGTTGCAGCCCGGAGCCTGAAAAAAGGATTGCAGTCCCGCATTCTGCGCTTGACGGGCCTGAGTCGGGCGGCGCAGGAAACCATTGCTATTATTGCTAACTACACGTTTATTCTGATTGGGGCGATCGTACTCCTGCAATTGTGGGGCCTGGACATCAGTTCCCTGACGGTGTTTGCCGGGGTGCTGGGGGTGGGGATTGGTTTGGGCATCCAGGGCATTGCCAAGGAGTTTGTCAGTGGCTTGGTGTTGATGTTTGAGCGCCCGATTCAGGTGGGAGATTTTGTGGAAGTGGGCGGTTTGATGGGAACGGTGGAGCGTATTAGCGTCCGCAGCACCGAAATCCGCACTCTTGATCATATTTCAGTGATCTTGCCAAATTCTCGCTTTCTCGAAGCAGAAGTAATTAATTGGAGCCACAATACCTCCGTGTCCCGCCTACGAATTCCGGTGGGGGTTGCCTATGGTTCTAATCCCAATACGGTACGATCGGTTTTGCTGGCAGCGGCGAGGGAACAAAAGGATGTGCTAAGCGCGCCCTCGCCAAGGGTATTTTTCCTGGGATTTGGGGAAAATGCTTTGAATTTTGACCTGTTGGTGTGGATCGGCGAACCCCGCAAGCAGTTTCAGATCAAAAGTGACCTGTATTTTGCCATTGAAGCCCTGTTGCGCCAGCACGAGCTGCACGTTCCCTTTCCTCAGCGGGATTTACACCTGCGCTCTGGGAGTTTGGAGGTTTCCCCCCAATTGGTCGCTGCCTTAGCTGAACTAGCCGCTAGTTTCGCCCGATGGTCGCGATCGCAACCGACAAACCCCAAACCAGAACCGAACTGACCGCCTAGGCTGTGGAGAGTGAATCCTGGCTGATTTGGGGGTATTCTAGGCTATGGATTGCTGCCAAGCCCAGGAGTCCCTCATGCCCAAGCCCAGTTTTTTCATTGTCGGCGCTGCTAAATGTGGAACCACTGCTCTGTGTCGTTATTTGAGCTGCCACCCTGAGATTTATCTTCCGCCCCTCAAAGAATTGCACTATTTCGATACTGATTTGAAGACATCTAAACCCGCTAATTCACTGGCGGATTATTTGGCTTTTTTTGCCGAGGGGGAAGCCAAGCTCTGCGGGGAGGGAACGCCGACTTACCTGTATTCAGAAGTGGCAGCCCAAGGCATTTATGAGTTTGAGCCAGCAGCGAAAATTATTATTATGCTGCGCGATCCTGTTTCCATGATGTATTCTTACCACAGTCAACTGTTGTTTAACGGATCGAGCGAAACGGTTCCAGATTTTAAAACGGCTTTAGACCTGGAGACAGAACGGAAACAAGGGCGTCACATCCCCGATCGCTGCCGCGATCCCAAGGTTTTATTTTATCGGGATAAGGCGACCTTCTCGGTGCAAATCCAGCGCTATCTTGATATTTTTAGCCGCGAGCAAATTCACTTTATTTTATTTGAAGACTTTAGCCGTAATATCAGCCCCATCTTTCGAGAGACCCTGACTTTTTTGGGCGTTAATCCAGATTTTACAACGGAGTTTAATCCCGTCAATTCTAATAAAAAAGTCCGCAGCTCTTTTCTCCAGACTTTACTCAAGTACCCCCCCGCTAAAGTGCTAGCCCTCGGAAAATATTTATTGCCTCTACCCCAGTCCCTACGGCGATCGCTGTTGGCAAGGGTCAAAACCGACTCAAACAGCTCAATACTGAATTTGCCCCCCGTCCTCCCCTGGAGCCAACCCTACGCTATCAGCTCCTACAGGAATTTAAGCCGGAAATTGTGCGTTTAGGGGCGCTCATTCAGCGCGATCTCTCCCATTGGTACGAGATTCCCCCGCCTCACCCCAATGTCAGCGCGGTAAAATAGTAGCCAACGTGGAAAACAGTTCCTTTCTAATTTGGCAGTTGTGGCAACAAATCCCTGGTTTCGGCGATTTCTGACCTTGCTAGCACTCTTGATGCTGGTAGCGCTTTGGGTGCTATTGGATGCTCGTTTGGCGATCGCCCAAGAGCGAACGGTTAACTACACGAGTACCATTCTCAGAGAGCGGGACTTTTCCCACAAAAATCTGGAAAAAGCCGTGTTTGCTGATGCAGACATGCGGCAAGCCGACTTTAGCGGGGCCAACCTCAGCAATGCCATTCTTACCAAAGGAATTCTCCTGGAAGCCAATCTTAGCGGAGCCAACTTAAGCGGGGCGCTCATGGATCAAATGGTGCTAGACCGCGCTAACCTGACTAATGCCATTTTATTGGAAGCTAATGCTGCCCGCAGCCGTTTTTTTGATGCAAGAATCGAGGGTGCGGACTTTAGCGATGCCATTCTCGATCGCTACCAGGTGGCGCTCCTCTGTAAGCGGGCTGCGGGAGTCAATCCAGTTACGGGGGTCGCTACCAGAGACAGTCTCGGTTGTCGCTAGAAGTGTGCCCGTTTCTAACCGGAGTTTAGCTCTGGCGCTCGCAGACCAAGACGGTTTCCCTCTGGCCTTGCGTGATGCGCAATTTTTCGCCCAAACAAAGAATTTCCAGACTTCCCTGGGGCGATCGCGCCATCTTAAAGCTAACTTCTCCCGTATCCCCTTTCATCGACGGGGCGGAACCAAGCCCAAAAACAGGTTTAATGGCGACCACTTCAGCCTTTCCCGCCATTTTAAGGAAATTGACTGCTGTTCTCCAAAGATTTCTCTCCATTGCGCCAGGTTCGTTCCCGGTTGCAGGACTAGCTTGCCGCCCGTAAATTGAACCGTCAGAACTTTGTCCGTTTTTGGCTGACAAGGGTTTAAACCCCAGGCAACCGCTGTCCCTGGGGAAAATTGGGCGTACTGAGCAGCCGCCATTGGCCTTCCAGCAGTTCCGGGCAACGGGTTGGTGCTGGGGTCGGGTTGAGCTGACAGAGGGCATCAATGGCCGCCGCAATGGTGGCTCGATGGACATCGCCATCGCCGCCCTCCTTCTTCAGCGCTTCCTTTAAGGATGCTTGGGCTGCTGCTCTTGCTGCGATCGCCATAGCTTTAGGGTTCGATAATCAACAGGACTCAAGACTGTCTGCCCTTAGTGTATCGAAGCCCCAACCACGGTTCCCAATCAATTAAGACTGCTTGCGACGTTGGAAGCGGCGGCGTTCTCGGTGCCTTGCCAATTCCTTGCGCTTGCGCTTTTCCTTGGGCGTTTCAAAGTGGCGTCCTTTCTTCATGTCGGCAAAAATACCAGCGCTGGAAACTTTCCGCTTGAAGCGACGCAATGCAGATTCTAACTGCTCATTTTCACCAATTACTACCTGAGCCATCTAACTCCCTCTTGCTGGTAAAACCGAATAAATTTGGCTAGTCTGGTTTTGGCCAAAGAATGGGAGACTAGCTCTGCCGTCCCCCCTCGGATCTAGAGATTCACTTGCTATTAAGTCAGAACGGCTAATAACGTTCCGAAAAATTGCGTTCCTTGCCCCAACCATTTCCCGCCGGTTTCTTGTCATCCCGAGGTTTGGCTTTATTGACCTTGAGCGTGCGATCCATCCATTCTGCACCATCGAGGTCGTCGATCGCCGCCGCTTCTTCTGCTTCTGAAGCCATGTCCACAAAAGCAAAACCACGCATGCGCCCCGTTTCTCGATCCACAGGCAACTTGATGCGCTTTACTGAGCCGTATTCCGCAAAAACGGAAGTCAAATCGTCTTCGGTAACCTGATAGGATAGGTTGCCTACATAAATTGTCATAACTTACCTCAAGAAACTGGAAATGTGCAGAGATACATAGGAACTCGGAGGTAAGCCTACGAAACTAATACTCAAGCGGAAATACTCTCCTACATACTAGCGAAAACTCAGCCACCGATACCTAGAGTCTATCATAGCACCCCCGCTCTGGAGTCGCCCAAATCTCATCTGCTTCGCTGTTAAGGAACTTCACTCGCGATTCTCACTAACGGCGGCTGATTCAGATCCCCTTGGGCTATTCTTGGCTAAAACTGATATTGAACCTAATCTTATTTCTTTACTGCCACGATGGTATGAAAGCCGGGAACATTGCCAGAATAATCATGCCCACAAGGATCAAACGACTAGAGGACTACAGCCGCCAGCGATCGCAAGAAGTGTTGCTGGTCGAAGCGGAAACCGAGGGTGAAATCGATCTGGTGATGATTTTTAGGGGATTTTCCAGTTCTTTGTGGCGATCGACCCCCAGCGATCCGGACGTTCCTCTCATTGACGAGAAGGCGACCATTGTTAGCATCGATCGCCTGGCCAGTCCCTACCAGCCCGATCGTCCTCGTTACTTGCAACGCCATTTCACCTGGTCAGAGATGGTGGAACTCCTCAAGGAGGCAGGAGTCTAGGAGGGGAAAGCGGCCTGGGTGGAGTTGGCGCAAAATCAGGAAACTGCTAGTCCTGAGCGCGAAAAAACTAGAGAAGCCGCCCTTGGATCGGCACTCGTCCAGGCAATGGGGTCTGCCAAGAATCGAGTACGATTTGTCTTGTGAATGCAAGTTGTGTGAGGAGAATTACGCTATGGTGGCTTCTTTATCTGGCCCTAACGGCAGCGCTCAGATAACCCTTGCCCCGGAGAGCTTGCCCGGCCCCACTTTGGCTGCCCTTCCCGATCCCCTGTTTGGTACCGATGGCATTCGGGGTAAGGTGGGAGAATTACTGACGGCTCCCTTTGCGCTGCAAGTTGGTTTTTGTGGGGGGCAAGTCCTGCAAAGCCAGGCTTCTGTGCCAGGCCCGGTGATTATTGGCCAAGATTCCCGCAACTCCAGCGATATGCTGGCAGCGGCGATCGCGGCAGGGTTGACGGCGGCGGGAATTGAGGTTTGGCAGTTGGGCCTGTGTCCTACTCCTTGCGTTGCCTACCTCACTCGTATCACAGAGGCAATGGGCGGCATTATGATTTCGGCGAGCCACAATCCCCCCGAAGACAATGGCATCAAGTTTTTTGGCGGAGCGGGAACTAAGCTAGCGACCAGCAGCACCACGGCGATCGCCGCGCAACTACGGCAGCGGTGGGAGGGGAATGGCGATGGCGTTCCGTCCCTGGGAACTGCGGGGGCTTGGGGCAAGCAGTACTACCGGCCCCAATTGGTGGCGGACTACGGTCAAGCCTTGCAAGCATCCTTGGGAGAGGGGGCAACCCTGGCGGGTTTGCGGATTGTCCTAGATCTGGCTTGGGGCGCAGCAGCACCCTTGGGAGGGGGACTGTTTCGCCGTTTGGGGGCTGAGGTCATCGCCTTACACGACCAACCCGATGGCGATCGCATCAATGTTAGCTGTGGCTCAACCCATCTGGACGATTGCAGGCGCTGTCGCGGAACATCAAGCCGATCTGGGCTTTGCCTTTGATGGGGATGCGGATCGGGTTTTAGCGGCGGACAATCGCGGCCGCGAGGTCAATGGCGACTACCTCCTTTATTTGTGGGGCCAAGCCCTCCAGCAGCAGCAGCGCCTGCCAGAAAATCTGATTGTGGGGACAGTTATGGCCAATCTGGGTTTTGAACGGGCCTGGCAGCAGCGGGGCGGCCAACTGTTGCGAACCCCAGTGGGCGATCGCCATGTCCAAGCTCAAATGCAGCAAACGGGAGCCATGCTCGGCGGCGAACAGTCTGGACACATCATTTGTCATCACTACGGTATTTCGGGGGATGGCCTGCTGAGCGCGCTCCAGGTGGCAGCCTTGGTTCGGGAGTCGGGTCAGACCCTGGCTCAGTTGATTGATGGCAGTTTTCAGCCTTATCCCCAAATTCTTTGCAACGCCCGTGTCGAGGATAGCCGCCGCCGTCACTGGCAGGAGTGCGAACCTCTCCAGGCAGCGATCGCCGCAGCCCAAGAGGCAATGGGTCAAACGGGTCGGGTATTGGTGCGTGCGTCTGGAACGGAACCGGTGATTCGGGTGATGGTGGAAGCGGCGGATGGGGCCGTAGCCGAGTACTGGAGCAAAACCTTGCTGGCTGCGATCGCAACTCACCTCACTTAATACCGACGCTTCCGATCCCAAGTTAAATTAAACAAGCACCAACCCTCCTAGCGTGCTTGTTTTTTTGGGTGATTTTGGCTAAAGTTTCTCGCAAATTCTGTATCTAGCTTTACAAAATTTTGGGTTGCCTAGCTATTTATACTGATTTTTTCTGAGTTTAAACTCCAGCTTCATAAAAAACTGATAGGCCAGTTTCTTTTAGCGAATTCCGCAGGAAGTTAAATCAATGGCTCAATGGGGTCTTTAGCGTCCGGGAAAGTTTCTAAGGGCGTTTATGGCTAATCCCTGGTTCTTCTATTGAGAGAAGCCTTGCCGATGATGGTTGGCTGAGAGAAACTGCCGTTCTCGTATTTCGACTGGTGACTGATTGATTTAGAGGTGGCGATCAGTAATCTTAGCGAAATCAAAGTTTCTGGTGCTGCTGAGGCAATCATTCCTTGGACACTTGCTGGTTTCTGTCATTGTTCTGGCTTAAATTGCCGCTGGATTCTTTTGGAGCGATCGCCGCAGCGAGTCAACTTTACTAAAATTTCACAATTAGTTTCCGTGAATTCGCCAATTTACGCTTTCTGAAAGGAAAATTAGGATTTACGAAAGCACCGCAGCTATTTCCTCTTCTGTGGCTTCCTGGACAGGTTCAGACTGGCTGAAAGGATATGGGCTGAGGTGAAGATCTCTGGCTTGTCAACAAGCTGTTTCTTGCTGTCATTGTCCTCGGTTGCAACAATATTTATACTATGCTCGTATTTATAGTTCCATTGAAAAGTCGACGGGTTTCTAAGTCCTGGGAGCGTGTCTGTCAATTGTTTGAACGGTGCGCGAGATCGATTTGCCAGCAAAGTTCCCCAGATTTTCAAGTAGTTGTCGTTTGCCACGACCGGCCTGAAATCGCCTTTGCCAGCCCTCGCCTGCACTATTTGGAAGTGGATTTTCCCCTGGTGAAGGAAACTGACCCGGTTGTCCGAGGGTTGACTGATAAGGGACGCAAAGTCCTGGCTGGGCTGGTTTATGCTCGCGATCGCTTTTCCCCAGACTATGCAATGACGGTGGATGCTGACGATTTGGTGAGTTCCCGACTGGCCGAGTTTGTTCGCGATCGCCAGGAGACTGGTTGGTATGTCGATCGCGGCTACAAGTATCGGGAAAGCGCTCCAGTAGTACACTACAAGGGCAGTCACTTCTATCGCCTGTCGGGAACCTGCAATATTTTACATTTTAACCATTTAGCATTGCCGGAATATCCCGAATACAATCGTGGGTATGGACATTACAAGTTTTTAATCGATCACCAAAAAGTCAAAGCCATCATGGCCGATCAAGGCCAACCAATGAAGGCGTTACCTTTTCCTGGCAGCGTTTATGTTCTCGGAACGGGGGATAATATGTCTGCCAATGAAAACAAGCTTTTCTTTAGTTTGCTCAGCCGCCGACCGCTGACTCAGAAACTTCGCGATGAGTTTGGACTCTACGACCTCGTAGAAGCCCCTATGACGCCTCAATACCAAAGTAATCCGGTTTAAATTCTAGGCAGAGTAATGGTTGCCCGATTCCTTTTGATTACCTACTCTCCTGGCCGTCTTCTCGGCTAGGAGAGGTCGGGGAAGCAGTGGCGGGGCTGGGTCAGGCGGGGGAAGATTGAGCCGCTCGTCCGTACAGGTAAGTTAGGCGTCGCAGGTGATCGCTCAGGGGTTGGGTGAGGGCGTCGCTCTGATAGCGCCAGCGCCAGTTGCCTTCGCCTTGGCTGGGGGTGTTCATTTTCGCATCGCTACCCAGACCAAGGATGTCTTGCAGGGGAAAGATGGCTTGATTGGCAATGGAACTCATGGCCAGGCGAATTAAACTCCAGTGAATGCCCTGGGGATCGACGCTGCCGAGATACTCCAAGACTCGCTCCTGGGCTTCTGGGGGCCTCGATTCAAACCAACCCAGGGTTGTATCGTTATCGTGAGTTCCCGTATAGACAATACAGTTGCTGGTGTAGTTGTAGGGCAGGAAGGGATTGGCCCGATCGCTATCAAAGGCAAAGTGCAAAATTTTCATGCCGGGGAACTCAAAGCGATCGCGCAGGGCCTCGACCTCAGCCGTAATCAGTCCTAAATCTTCGGCCACAATGGGAAGCCTGCCCAAGCGCTGCTCCAAGAGGGTAAAAAACTCATCCCCTGGAGCTTCGACCCAACTGCCATTGACGGCGGTGGTTTCTGCCCCCGGAACCGCCCAGTAGGATTCAAAGCCCCGGAAGTGATCGATGCGAACCACATCGACATATTCGAGGATGCTTTCAATGCGCCGTATCCACCAATCAAAGTTAGTGCGCTCCAGTTCCTCCCAGTTGTAAACGGGATTGCCCCAAAGCTGTCCGGTGGCGCTGAAGTAGTCCGGCGGCACTCCGGCCATAAGCGAGGGTTTGCCTGTTTCCTCGTCGAGGCAGAAAATTTGCGGGTGTGCCCAAACATCGGCGCTATCGTGGGCGACATAGATCGGCAGATCTCCGAAAATAACAATCTTGCGCTCGTTGGCGTAATTTTTTAGGTTTGTCCACTGACGCACGAACTCAAACTGCATGAATTTGTGGACAAAAATAGCTTCCTGTAGGCGCTGTGTCCATTCTTGTAAAGCTTCTGGTTCTCGTTTGGCGATCGCCTCTGGCCATTCGTACCAGCCAGTTCCGGCAAACTCGTCTTTGAGGGACATAAACAGGGCGTAATCATTCAGCCAAAATTGGTGGCGATCACAGAATTGAGCAAAGGCTTGCTGCTGAGCGGACGCTGCGTGGCGTTTAAAGTGGTAGCTGGCGGTTTTGAGGAGGGGATATTTGTAGTCGCGGACGCGATCGTAGTCAACGAAATCCCCAGGGAAATCGGGTAAACTGCCGAGGTCAGCTTCTGAGAGAAAACCGTCGATGTGGAGGAAGTCCAGACTAATTAGCAGGGGATTTCCTGCCTGGGAGGAATAGGCTAAGTAGGGAGAGTCACCAACGCCTGTGGGGCCAAGGGCAAGATCTGCCACCATTGCTGGTCGCTGGCCTGTAAGAAATCAATAAAGTGATAGGCTTGCTTGCCAAGATCGCCAATGCCAAAGCGACTGGGGAAGCAGGTGGGATGGAGTAAAATACCACTAGCTCTGGTGGGAAACATAAATTAGCTGATTTTGGGGGCAGATAAGTTCCAGCCTATCAGGTTCCCGCTCACCCCTGACAGTCCCAGAGATGGGTTTGTTAAGTTAAGTCGATATTAGGAAAAAATTTAGCTGTTCTCGGTCGGGTAAGCCCTATGTTTGGCTCAGTTTTTTTGTCTAAATCTACCTTTTTGCCTCTTACCTTTTAAAGAGCAATTGCCATTCTCTTTCAAGGTTTGTCTCAACTCCAGACGATTTTCTTCCCTAAAACTTGCCATTATCAGCAAACGTTTTATTGGGGTTTAAGTTGTTTGAACTGGCGATAAGTCTAGGGACTGGCTTCGCTATTGTGGTGGCGAACCCGGTAGCCGATATCGCGGCGGTAGTAAATTCCTGGAAACTGAATGCTTTCTAAGCCTCGATAAGCTTTGGCGATCGCGCTGTCAAAATCGCTGCTGACCGCCGTAACACCCAACACTCGCCCGCCCGTCACAATCAACTGCTGCTGTTGAAGTTTTGTGCCTGCCTGAAAAACCAGCACATCTTGAGCCTGGGCTGACTCAATGCCCGCGATCGCCATCCCTTTACTGTAGGAACCGGGATAACCTTCTGCCGAGGCCACCACACAGACCGCACTGCCAGAGCGCCATTGCAACGGCGGCAATTGGTCGAGCCTGCCATCAACACAGGCAGACAGTATATCTGCCAAAGACGACTCCAGCAACGGCAACAAAACCTGGGTTTCCGGGTCGCCAAAGCGGCAATTAAACTCTAAAACAGAGGGCTTTCCCCCTGGAGCAATCATCAAACCCGCATATAGCACGCCCCGATAGTCAATGCCCCGCTGTTGCAGTGCCCGCAAGGTCGGCTGAAGAATGTTTCGCTCCACTTGTTCGCTTAATGCTGGCGTTAAAACCGGAGCCGGTGCATAAGCCCCCATTCCCCCCGTATTTGCGCCCGTGTCTCCCTCGCCAATGCGCTTGTGATCCTGGGCCGGCAGCAACATCCGCAGCGTCTTCCCATCGGCGATCGCCAACACGGAAACTTCTTCCCCCGCCAACTGCTCCTCGATCACGATGGTGCTAAACCCTTGCTGAAAGAGGCTGTCTACCGCTTGCTCCGCCTCCGCCTCACTGCCACAGACGATCACCCCTTTTCCCGCAGCCAAACCGTCGGCCTTAACCACCAGCGGCGCTCCCTGCTGGGCAATATAAGCTTTAGCCGCTACGCGATCGCTAAAAACCGCCCAAGCCGCTGTGGGAACCCCGGCTTCTGCCATTAAAGCTTTCGCCCAGGCTTTGCTCGCCTCAATTTGTGCCCCGACTTTGCTCGGGCCAAACACCTTCAAACCCTGACCCTGCAAATAATCTGTTATTCCTAACGCCAAGGGCAATTCCGGGCCAACCACCACCAACCCTACTCCATTGACCAGGGCCGCTCTCGCAATCCCTTCTAGATCGTCCACGGGTAAGGGAATATTAATACAGTTCGGTAACATTGCCGTACCGCCGTTGCCAGGAACGCAAATCACTTGATTTACCTGCGGGGACTGCTGAAACTTCCAAGCCAGTGCATGTTCTCTCCCGCCGTTGCCAACGATCAATGCCTTCACTCTCGGCGCTCCCAAACTGATATCGGCTCGCAATCTCGATTACCAAATTTATACATTATCTCATAGCCCCTGGTTTTACCAGCGCCACCTAGTTGCGATCGCCAGGGAAGCCTTTCCCAATTGTCACTAAACCGCCAGCTCCTCCAGCCGCAGTTTAGCCCGTTTGAGGGGGTCGGGAACGGGAACGGGATAATCCCCCGTGAAGCAAGCGGAACAGAAACTATTGGGATCTTCTCCAGTGGCCGCCAACATGCCTTCCCAACTCAAATAAGCCAGAGAATCGACGCCCAGTTGCGCCGCAATCTCAGTTACGGATTTGGTCGCCGCAATCAGCTGATCCTGAGAGTCAGTGTCGATGCCATAAAAACAAGGATGGGTAACCGGCGGTGAAGAAATACGCATGTGAACTTCCTTCGCCCCCGCTTCTCGCATCTCGCGGACAATTTTGCGGCTGGTGGTACCGCGCACGATGGAATCATCCACGATAATCGCCCGCTTGCCCGCCAAAACATCCTTGAGGGGATTGAGTTTCATGCGAATTCCCGATTCTCGCATGGTCTGGGTCGGTTGAATGAAGGTACGACCGACGTAGCGATTTTTGATCAAGCCTTCTTCGTAGGGAATGCCGGAATGGCGGGAATACCCGATCGCCGCTGGAATTCCAGAATCAGGCACGCCCATGACAAAATCAGCGTCAACGGGGGATTCTTTAGCCAGTTGCTCGCCGAGGCGAACGCGGTAGCGATAGAGCGTCTCTTCGTGCATGAGGCTGTCGGGACGGGCAAAATAAATCATTTCGAAGATACACAGCTTGCGCTCCGGTTTTTTAGCCCAGTGGAAAGAGGCCAGACCCGCTTCCGTGATCCAAACCAATTCCCCTGGTTCCACCTCTCGCAGGTATTCCGCTCCAATAATGTCCAGGGCACAGGTTTCCGAAGCCAGAACGTAGCGGGTGATGCCGTTGCTGAGGAATGTACCAAGCACTAGGGGTCGAATGCCGTTGGGGTCGCGAGCGCCCATTACTCCCTGGGGCGTCCCGATCGCTAAACTATAGGCCCCGCTGCACAGTTGAAAGGCACTAATGGCGGCTTCTAACCAATCCTTGCCGCTGTTGACCTCCCGCGCGATCGCACCGCGATCATTTCCGAATCGGTGGTAGTTTCAAAGCGACAGTTATGATTTTGTAAAATTGAGCGCAGTTGGGCTGCATTGACCAAATTGCCGTTGTGGGCCAGGGCTAGTGGCCCAAGACGGGTTTGCAAGACGGCGGGCTGAGCGTTGACAACGACGCTGGAACCTGTGGTGGAATAACGAGTATGGCCGACCGCCAAGTTGCCTGGGAGCTGTCGCAGGATTTTTTCGTTAAATACCTGGGAAACCAGCCCCATGTCCTTGTAAACGTGGACTTGCTCCCTCTCGAAGCTGGCAATGCCTGCCGACTCCTGGCCTCGGTGCTGTAAAGCAAATAAGCCAAAATACGTCAATTTGGCGACATCCTCGCCAGGAGCGTAGAGGCCAAACACGCCACAGGCTTCTTCGGGTTTGTCGGGAATCGTCTCGACGAAGGCAGGGGACGGGACAGGCGAAGCAACAGGATAAAGGCTCATTCTCTGGGTTAGCTCCTAAAGGGCAGCAGCGGGTGAGTCAATGGCGGGGCGAAACCTTAATTATCTTATCAGGACAGTCCTTAATATTTCTTAATACCCCTGGGAGCGCCCAGCCAGGGGTCTTTGCTCAGTCTTTTGACAAGTCAAATAAATTTAAGCCAAAAAAACCAAAGTAACCGGACTTGCCGGATTCTGGCTACGGGGACGGGCAACTATCAGAGGTTAAGCGATCGCGAAATTGCTTGGTGCCACCGATCGCCCATATCACCGATATTAACGTTTATTAAGAGGCGATCGTCAGCCGTAATTACCCGCAAGTGGGAGCGATCGCTAACCTGGCCCAGCTTTTGCCAGGCGCAACCCAGTTGTTGTGTCAGGTAGGCTTCCCAAGTAATTTGCTGTTCTGGAGAAACGGCCGTCAGAATTTGGCTCGTCGCTTCGCCAAAGAGCTGTTCGTCCCAGCGCTGTGAACTTTCTGGCAGTCGTACCTCAGCGCCCAAATTACCGCTTAGACAGCATTCTGCTAAAGCGATCGCCAAGCCCCCTTCTGAGAGGTCGTGGGCGGCATTAATCCAGTCCTGTTGAATTCCGTAGCGGCAGGCGGCTTGGGTGCGGCGCTCCCGCTCAAAATCCACCTGGGGCGCCGGCCAGCGACGATGCCGTGGAGAGAGGCTAAATATTCGGAACCGCCGAGAGTTTGAGCGTTGGGAACATAGCCCAGCCAATAAATGGCGTCTCCCGGCTGTTTCCAACTTTGGGAGCAGGCTTTGGTGATATCTTCGAGCAAACCGACCATGCCGATGGTGGGCGTGGGGTAGATGGCTTGGGGATTGCCTTGGGCGTCGCGGGTTTCGTTGTAGAGAGAGACGTTGCCGCCCGTAACCGGGGTATTGAGTTCCCGGCAGGCAGCGGCAATGCCCTGGCACGCCAAGGCGAGCTGCCAGTAGATAACCGGGTTTTCGGGGCTGCCAAAGTTGAGGTTATCGGTTACGGCGAGGGGTTCGGCTCCCACACAGCTTAAATTGCGGGCGGCTTCGGCCACGGCAGCTTTGGCTCCCTCGTGGGGATCGAGATAGACATAGCGCGAGTTACAGTCGGTGGTAGCGGCAATGCCCTTGCGGTAGGGGACAACCGCCGCATCCACTTCCGGAATGGGGCGCAGGCGAATCACGGCGGCATCGCCCCCCCCCGGCAGCAAGACGGTGTTATTTTGTACCTGATGGTCGTACTGGCGATAAATCCAGGCTTTAGACGCCAGGGTTGGCAAGCTCAGCAACTTTAGTAAAATTTCCGACCAGGTGTAGGGTTTTCCCTCAATTTCGATCCCCGTTAGCTGACAGGATGGCAGGGCATCACTCGTCCAAGACCAGGCTTGGGTAGCGTATTCTGGCGGTTCCGAGAGGATTTCCCGGTGATAAATGGGGGTATTCTCGGCTAGGGCCGTCGCTGGTACTTCTGCGACAATTTTGCCCTGAAACCAGATCCGCACCACCGGTTCGGCGATCGCCACCCCGGCAACCACCGCATGGAGTCCCCAGCGGTGAAAAATGTCGATCAGCTCTTGCTCCCGGCCTTGGTGGGCGATGAGCAGCATCCGCTCCTGGGATTCGGAGAGCAGGTATTCGTAGGGAACCATGGCCGTTTCCCGCGCCGGAACCCGGTCTAAATCAAATTCAATGCCGATGCCGCCTTTCGCTGCCATTTCTGCGGTCGAGCAAGTAATGCCGGCGGCTCCCATGTCCTGAGCGGCAATCACTGCACCGGTCTTAAACGCTTCTAAACAGGCTTCAATCAGGGATTTTTCCAAAAAAGGGTCGCCTACCTGGACGGCGGGTCGGTCATCTATGGATTCCTCGCTTAATTCAACGCTGGCAAAGGCCGCTCCTCCCATCCCATCCCGCCCGGTGGTTGACCCCACGTACAGCACCGGATTGCCGATGCCCTCTGCTTTGGCGGTGACAATTTCTGGGGTTTCCAATAGTCCCAGGGCCATGACATTGACCAGGGGATTGCCTGCATAGGCTTCATCGAAGTAAACCTCGCCGCCCACGGTGGGAACGCCCACGCTATTGCCGTAGTGAGCAATGCCTTCAACTACCCCGGTAAAGATCTGGCGGGCACGGTTGTTATCCAGGGTTCCGAAGCGTAGGGAGTTTAAAATAGCAATGGGACGCGCTCCCATCGTGAAAATATCCCGCAAAATTCCGCCAACCCCGGTGGCCGCCCCTTGAAACGGTTCGATCGCCGACGGGTGATTGTGGGATTCAATTTTAAAGGCTAGTTTCAGTCCGTCCCCCACGTCCACGACACCCGCATTCTCCCCCGGCCCTACCAAAATGAGATCGCCGGTGGTGGGAAACTGTTTAAGGAGAGGACGGGAGTTTTTGTAGCAGCAATGTTCCGACCACATGACCCCAAACATGCCTAATTCAGCGCGGTTGGGATGGCGACCCAGGCGTTGGACGATTTCTTCGTATTCTTGGGGTTTGAGGCGTTCGGCAGCAATTTCTTCGGCAGAAAAGGGAGCAGACATGAAAACACCGAGGCGAGGGGCTTGCATCCCCGATCTTATATCATTTGGCCCAAGGGCCTTGTTACTGGAGAAAAACGCCTTTTTCCCCTTTATTCCTCGGCAGCAAAATCAACTTTATCGTAGAGGTCAGCCAGGGCAATCTCGAAGGGAACAGACGCTAGCGATAAAATTGCATCCCCATCGTACTCCCGAAAAATCCACTGACGCGGTTCGACTTTGGTGTATTGTTCTACGTGCATTTTAGTTTGATCGAGCATCACGTATTCCTGCAAACTATCAATGGTGCGGTAAGCGGAAAATTTCTCGGTTTGGTCATAATTAGCGGTAGATTTTGACAAGACCTCGGCAATAAATAGCGGATTGGTCAAGGTGTCCCGTCGGTTTTGCCCATACCCTAGGGGCGGAGCGACAATCATCACGTCAGGATAGGTACAAATTCCAGCCTCAGGAATCCAAAGGCGCTGGTCACAAACGAATACTTCATAGGGTTGGCGTTTAAAAGCGACATTAAGCGCCGCACCAAAATTGAGCAAAATCCTGTTGTGATTAGGGGTTCCCCCAGCCATAGAAATAATTTCACCCTTGATGTATTCGTGACGTTGCTGTGAGTTAGTTTCCTGCTCAAAATAAGCTTCTAGGGTCTGGGCTGTGGTTTCTAGTGCTTGTGTCATCGTCAAATTGGCCTCCCAACGCTAATTTCAGTTTAAAGGTTTTCCCAATCTCCAAATGGGCTATTAGCAGGCTTTTTGGTTATTGACCGCAATACCTGCTGAATTCTCACTAAATTTAAGTATTGCCAAAAACTGGAATTACAGCTCCGCGAAGATCCCCAGCCGCTGCCGATGCCAGAAAACAAATGGCTTCCGCTAAAGACTCTGGCTTGACCCAGTTCTCTGCGCGATCGCTTCCCATTGCCTCCCGATTCGTCGGCGTGTCAATGACGCTGGGCAAAACCACATTGGCCGTGATGTTGGTTCCTTTGGTTTCCGCTGCGATCGCCTGAGTGAGGGCCGCGACCCCAGCTTTGGCGGCACTGTAGGCAGCTAAGTTGGCCCCTGGTTTGAGGGATGCGCCAGATCCCACGGTAACAATGCGCCCATAGTCTTGTTGTAGCATTGCCCCCAGGCAGTGCTTGCACACCAAAAAGGTGGTGTTGAGATTGAGATTGAAGGACGCTTGCCAGTCGTCGTAGCTCAACTGATGGGTTGCTCCCATTGAGAACCCGCCAACCAGGTGAATTAACACCTCTACCCGGCCCATCTCCGCTACCAACTGAGCCACTGCCCCTTCATTGCTGAGGTCGCAGGGAACAAACCGGAGGCGATCGCCCATTTCCGGGGTTAATTGTTCCTGGAGCCGCTGGCGCCCCGATTCTCCCCGATAAGGAAGGGTTACCTTTGCCCCTCGGGCCAGAACCGCTGACACGACGCCCAACCCCAAACCGCCCGTCCCTCCCGTCAGTAAAACCGCTTTGTCCTTCATGGTTGTCTTGACCTTTTTCGCTTCCAGTTGTTTTTTTGACAATAACCCTTAGCTATATTTTGCCGGCAAATGTTCGATAACTACTCCCTAGTCAGCCATACAGCAGCTATAGTAATGGGGAATCGCCATTGACCACTCCAGGGAAATCGAGGGGGTTGCACCCATGTTAATTTGCCCGCAGTGCCAGTTTGAAAATGCCGCTGCCGCGCCTAATTGCGATCGCTGTGGAACGTCTCTAACCCACAAAAATTGTCCTGAATGCGGTACTCAAGCTCCCCTCAGTGTGCCCGATTGTCCCAACTGTGGAGCCTTTATCGGGACGATCTGGCGAGCGCTTATCCTCCACTCCCCCGAACTAGCAGGGACTTCCCCCTCCGAGGCAACGGCTCAGTGGCAGTTGCAACTCCAAGACTCCCTTGATGCCGATGGACGCTATCAGCTCCTATCCCTGGAAGCCACCCCGCCAGTTTCTGGCGATGCTCCGTCACAACTCCCTTGGCAAGGACGGGTACTCGACCGCCAACCCCTCGCCAAAACTCGCCTGTCTCTTTTTTTGGAAGCGCAAGCCGAACCCCTCACTCCATCCACGGATAGCCTCCAGACCCTTCCCCCGACTTTTGACCTGCCGGAGAGCGCCTTGAACTACCTGGCCCTCCAGGACTTGCCCGCCATTCCTGAAATTGGCGATGCTTGGCAAGACGCTGCCCGAACGGTTTTGTTACTGGCCGATCGCTCCCAATGGCAGCCCCTGGAAGAATTTCTGGCGGCGGAAAGCCTGCCCCTGCTGCAACTTCTCTATTATTTCGATGAAATGCTCCAACTTTGGGAGGCCCTGACGAAGGTGAACTGCCGCCGCTCGCTGTTGGCCTTGGAAAATCTGCGGGTGGATGAAGACCAGTATCTGGTGCTGTTGCAACTTTATCCCGACAGTGGGGGCGTCACCTCCCTCGCACAACTGGGCCAGCTCTGGCTGGAACTGCTAGGAGAACGCCACTCCCCGGATTCCCAGTTGCTACGGCCTTTCCTCCAGCGTGTCAGCAACGGCCAGTTCGATCACGTCGCTCAAGTGCGATCGCAACTCCAGCAACTGGCCCGCACCCAAGCAACTGAGCCGGAAACCCCTAGGGAGGTTGTGAACCCGCCAGAGGAAGACAGCACCAATTTCCTCACCACCCGTGAAGACAGTGAAGGGGATGAGTTGCCGACGGTCGTGCTGCCGATGGAACTGCTGAGCCTAGCCGAGGCTGGTATCACCGATATTGGCAGTCAGCGCGCTCAAAATGAAGACTTTTACGGCATTGAAACCCAAATTTCTCGCTGGGAAAACTCCCGCCGCCAAAAAATCCAGGTCAGTGGCTTATTTATTGTTTGCGATGGCATGGGGGGTCATGCCGGCGGTGAAGTGGCTTCTGCCTTAGCCGTTGAGACCCTACAGCGCTATTTTCAGTCCTGCCGGCAGGAGAATTTACCCAGTGAGGAGACGATTATTGAGGGGATTTTGCAGGCTAACCAGGCTATCTACGACGAGAACCTCAAGGAGTCCCGTTCCGGGGTTGGACGCATGGGGACAACCATTGCCCTCGCCCTGGTTCATAATACTCACGTTGCCATCGCCCATGTCGGAGACAGCCGCATCTATCGGGTCACCCGCCGTCGGGGCAGCGAGCTATTGACCCTCGATCATGCCGTCGGCCAGCGAGAGATTATGCGCGGGGTTGAACGAGAGGTTGCCTACGCCCGTCCCGACGCCTACCAGCTCACCCAAGCCCTCGGGCCCCGCAATAACGGCTATGTCAAACCAGATGTGCAGTTTTTTGAGGTTAATGAGGACACTTTACTCTTGTTGTGTTCCGATGGACTTTCAGACAACCAATTGCTCGAGCAGCACGGCGATACCTATCTCGTTCCCCTGCTCAGCTCCCGCGCCAATCTGGAACAGGGACTGCGCAAGATGATCGAGTTTGCCAACGAGCAAAATGGTCACGATAACCTAAGTGCGATCGCCATTCGCCTGAAAGTCCAGCCCAGCTTGGAGCACCAACCTTTATTTTAGGGTCATGCTTCTCTAAAACTGCTTCCGCATAATCAGACAATTGCGACCGTTATCAGTACGGACATAGCGCAACTCATCGGTAAGCTGCTCCATAAAAAACAAACCGCGGCCATCTTCTTTGTAGAGAAGCTGTTCCTTTTCCCTGGGCAAGGCCCGCAGGGCAGCTTCTAGATCGAAGGGCTGACCAAAATTCCAGATGCAAATTTCCAGGCTGCGGGCAAATAAATCTACCTTAAGTTCAATCGGCGTAGTGGCTGGCAAATTTCGGTGGGCATGACGCACCGTGTTGGTGAATCCTTCCGCCAGGGCGACTTGACATTGCCAAAAAACGGCTTCGGGAACGCACTGCTTAATGGCACGTTCAAACCATTGCAGCACCTCGGTCAGGTCTTCTAGCTTGGTATGCACCTGTAGGTAGGTTTGGTGAATTGGCTTTTCCTCTGGCATTAACGCCACCCATTTGCGAGGAGGTCTAAACAGCGCCACTATTTTTGCGGAATAGGATCAGCAGGGTTCTCAAAATTAACCCAAGGTCGTAATTTAAAGACCAGTTTTGCTGATAGCGCAAATCGAGCTTGATCACATCTTCAAAATCACGGATTTGCGATCGCCCATTGACTTGCCATTCTCCGGTCATGCCGGGCTTAACATCCAAGCGCTGCCAGGCGGGAACTTCGTAGCGCTCCACTTCATCGGGGGTTGGGGGGCGCGTTCCCACCAAACTCATGTCGCCCTTGAGGACGTTCCAAAATTGGGGAAACTCGTCTAGGCTGGTGCGGCGTAAAAATCGCCCTATCCGCGTAATGCGCGGATCGTTATCGTTTTTGAAAATAGCGCCTTTCGCCTCGTTAGATACCTGAGATTTTAATTGCTCGGCATTAATGCACATAGAGCGAAATTTCCAGATGCGGAAGCGTTTGCCCAACCAACCGCAGCGGATTTGACCAAAAAAATAGGCCCCGGACTGTCTAGGCGAATGGCGATCGCCACGGGAATAAAAATCGTTGCGGTAATTCCCAAACCTACTAAACTGCCAATGATATCCAAGAATCGTTTTACCCAAGAGCGCACAGAGGGATGTGTCTCCGGCGGTTGGGAAAGCTGGCGGCGTGGGGTCGCGGGCGGTCGTTCCAAAATCGAGGCAATGTGGAGAACTGCGCTTAACCCCGTCATCGACAGTACGGCCATAAAAGGGGGAGGCACATTCCGCAATACGAGTTCCACTCCTCGATCTTGAGCCGCTTTATGATTATGAACCAGGGCCCCAACCCCGCTACTGTCAATAAATTGTGTCTCGCTGCACTCAAGAATAATGCGCTGGAGGTTAGGCTTTTGCTCTAGAAGGTTGTGGCAGATCTCCTTGAAAGAGATTGCCTCAAGAATGCTCAAGCGACCAGGCATTTGGATCACCGGAACCGTTTCAACCACAACAACCGGAAATTCGACCGGGGGAACTTGGCTATTCATCACGACCAGCGACTCGATTGTGTTTGGTGGAGGTTAATCTAAAAATATCATTTATTTTGTTTTAACCCGATCGCGCCGCCAAGACCAACTCCCCACTGCCATTCAATCAGGCGTTTGGAGCCGTTTTGCCTGAACAGTATCTCGGTTGGGTCGCCCATAAACGGTCGTTTTAGGGACTGTTTACCGACTAAACGGCGCTGTCGCGCTGGGCTTTCATGCGGTCTTTGGTTTAGAAGCGCTACGTCGCAGGGATTGCAGCCGTTCTTCGTAGCGCTTGCGCTTGCCTCGGTTCGGGGTCTGCTCAATCAGGGTTTTTAAGGCGCTGCCTAAACTTTTGTAGGCGTTGGGCAGGGAGTAACCGAAACGATTGGCCAGGGCGATCGCCTTTTCGTCGGCTTCGATGGCTTCGGTCAAAGTCCGCTGGCCGCTGTTTTTTGCCAAAGGCGATAGCCAGAAATCCCGCACAGGGAGAGGGCGAGGAGCAAGAGCAACCCGTCTTGTACCCACAGTTCGCCCACCGCGCCCCCTAACCCGATGGCCAGGGCCGCCATTTCCCAGCCTTCGCGCGGAATCGTGTCATTTTGAATCCGGGCCACTTCGTGCCAGAACAGCAGATTGCGCTGGTCAATGGCCAGGTTCTCCCACTTGGCGAGATCGAGCTGGATTTCTACTTCATCGCGACCGATCTCTTCGCAGCGAATCAAGGGCGGGTTAACATCACTAGAGCCTTCTACCATGACCAGCTTTGCAATTCTGGGGGTAAAAGGGTTTTTAAGCGCCGCAATTCGCTCATCTCAGCCCTTGCAGCAGCAGTTGCATAGGAGGTCATAGTTTCTGCTTGACAGTTAGATTAATCGATTGATTGCATTCTACTTCGGATCATAGCGAATCCCTGGGAGGGCCTCGCCTTTTGCCTGGGCGCATCCTGCTCAGGTGCTGCCATCCCCTGAACC
>JAAUTE010000094.1 GCA_012031815.1 Chloroflexaceae bacterium | reverse complement strand
GCGGCGGCTGGAGTACTCCGGGGCGGTCGCTGCGCATATATCCGAGCATGACGTTGTCGCCTTTAATCAGGAGTTTGCCGCCGGTTTCAATGCCGAGAACCGGTTCAAGCCGGTGTTGAATGCCGGGCAGCAGACGTCCGGCCGTGCCTGGTTTATTATACATGGGGGAATTGACGCTGATGACGGCGCGGCTTCAGTCGCGCCGTAGCCTTCAAAGACCCTGATCCCGAATTTTTCCATCCACAACCGGGTGGTGGATTCCCGCAGTTTTCTGCTCCGACCATCGCCATGCGGACACTGAAAAATCATAAGGATGGGCCA
The DNA here is from genome assembly GCA_012031815.1 of Chloroflexaceae bacterium. Lineage (GTDB taxonomy): Bacteria > Cyanobacteriota > Cyanobacteriia > Cyanobacteriales > JAAUTE01 > JAAUTE01. The sequence continues at coordinate 13,726 of JAAUTE010000094.1, read as the reverse complement.
TTCTTCCATAACCGGAAGAAAGGTATCAGTGCCGAAGATGACCGTAACCATCGAATCGTAGCAGAGTTCCGGAATATAGCGGTAATGCAGCGGCGACGGATAGAAGAATGTCCTGATGCCGGACAGCAGCGGCAGGACGGTTCCCATGCTCAAGCCAAAGGAATGGAACATGGGCAGGCAATTCAGGATGCGGTCCTGCGCTGGCAGGAGCGGCACCCCAACACCTTCGCGCCTCAGGTGCAGACCTGGGAGCAAGTCCATGCGATGTTGCTCGGCGCGGTCAAGAACGAGACCTCCGGGCGGGAACCCTCTACCCTCCCCAAATTGTTGGTTTTGCCAAAGCCGTTGAATTAGCCCTCAGCGAGGAAGAAACCGAAGCCCAGCGCCAAACCCACCTGAGAAACCGCCTCTGGGAAACCCTCAAGCAACTTGACGGCATCCACCTCAACGGCCATCCCACCCAGCGATTGCCCAACAACCTCAACATCAGCATTGAAGGCGTTAACGGTTCCGCCCTGCACTTAGCCTTGCAGCCTACCCTGGCCCTCTCCGCCGGATCGGCCTGTTCTTCCGGAAAAACCGCTCCCTCCCACGTTTTGAAAGCCCTGGGCCGCCCGGATTCTCTGGCTTATGCTTCTTTGCGCTTTGGTTTGGGCCGATTTACCACCCCCGCAGAGATTGACCAAGCCGCCCAAATGGCGATCGCGGCCATTGAGGACTCACGACGTGCCCGGCTCACCACTCCCTAACCCCAACTCAGCCACCAGACAACTCCCTAAAATTGCTTGTCAGAAGTAAACCCTTAGCGCTATAGTCAGATTAAGGCTAGACCAAGGGCATTGATTGGGTTGTGGTGTCTTGGCGAGGGGCCAGCGTCAGGGTAACCACAGCAGGCGAAGCGATCGCAGCCTTAACTTACTTGAAGAGACAGTCTTATCACTCAGTAAGTAGCTCAAGCTATTGGTCTAGCAAAAAAGCATTTTTAGTCCAGTCGGTTGGCCGCGTTTAAGCCTGACGTTCCCTCAAGCTAAGGGAATTTTGGTTGCTACGAAGCGAATTAACTTGCCAAAAAATCATTCATTACTGATGCGGAAGCTAGCGTAGGTTGTCTGCCGCCCAAGTTTATATTGTTGGGTTAGCTGGCAGTACTAGCTCAGTTTGGCATTGTTTCTTTGGCTTCGCTTGCGTAAGGTTCAACGGCCTCAATTGGGTTTCAAGGTTCTGGTGTTTGCCCCCGACAGACGCAGTACTCGTGGAATTTGGCTTAGAGAAGCAGAGGATTACAAGACTTTTGAGGAAATTGAATGCCAAAGCAAATTATCATCGCAGAACAGCATCATATTGCTGCCGTTTTCTGGGAAGATCAAATTCAAGAATTAGTGGTTGCCACAGGTAATCAGCAAGTGAGTGACATTTATCTGGGTATTGTGGAAAACGTGATACCGGGGATAGATGCAGCTTTTGTCAATATTGGAGATGGCGATCGCAACGGTTTTATCCATGTCTCTGACCTCGGGCCCCTGCGACTGAAGAAAGCCGCCGGAGCCATCACCGAACTCCTCGCCCCCCAGCAAAAAGTCCTGGTGCAGGTGATGAAAGAACCCACGGGCAACAAAGGCCCTCGCTTGACGGGAAACATTACCCTACCGGGGCGCTATTTGGTTTTAATGCCCTACAATCGCGGCGTCAATCTCTCCCGGCGCATCAAAGATGAAAATGAGCGATCGCGCCTGCGGGCCCTGGCAATTTTGATTAAACCGGCGGGAATGGGGCTATTGGTTCGTACCGAAGCCGAGGGCAAAAGCCGAAAAAGCAATTATGGAGGATTTGGAATTTCTCCAAAAGCAGTGGGAGCAAATTCAGCAACAGGCCAACTCCACCCGAGCCCCTTCCCTCCTCAATCGAGACGACGACTTTATTCAGCGAGTGCTGCGAGATATATACAGCGCCGATGTCAATCGCATTGTCGTTGATTCTCCCGAAGGGCTTAAGCGCGTCAAACAGCAATTGGTTAGTTGGAGTGGGGGTCGCCTGCCAGAGGGCTTGCTCATCGATCGCCATCTAGACCGCCAACCGATTTTAGACTATTTCCGCATCAACGCTGCCATCAAAGAAGCTCTCAAACCGAGGGTAGACCTGCCTTCTGGCGGTTACGTGATCATTGAACCCACCGAAGCCCTCACCGTGATTGATGTCAACTCCGGGTCATTTACCCGTTCAGCTACGGCCCGCGAGACCGTTCTGTGGACAAACAGCGAAGCTGCCACGGAAATTGCCCGACAATTGCGGCTGCGAAACCTGGGCGGCGTCGTGATTGTGGATTTTATTGACATGGATCAACGGCGCGACCAGCTCAAGCTCCTGGAACACTTTAACCGCGCCCTCAAAGCCGACAAAGCTCGACCGCAAATTGCTCAACTCTCAGAATTAGGCTTGGTGGAATTAACCCGCAAGCGCCAGGGACAAAATATCTACGAACTGTTCGGCCATACCTGTCCCACCTGTGCGGGTCTGGGGCACTTAGCCGGTTTGCCCGGTCACCGAGAGCCAGAAGCCCTGGATACTTACAGTCCCTTCTCGCCCCCCGTCAGCAGAGGCGCGCCTCTGCTGGAATCCGATTTTCTACCGGTACCGAAAGCGATCACGGTGGAAACCTCCGAATCAGAGTTGCTCCACCATCCCAGCTACCAAGAGCAGAATGCCGCCAATGGCAATGCTCGCCGCCGCCGCCGCCGCCGACCCAATGAACTCGGAGGCGACGAGGAATTCACCCCGACCCCCGTGACCACCCCAACTCCCCGGCCAGTTCCAGCAGCCGCAGCACCGCCTGTTAAGGAAGCAGACCCAGAGATTGAAGTGAGCGTTGTGCCAGAACCGGAAGAACGCAAAGACCGCCGCCCGTTGCGACGGGAGGAACCCACTATTGAGCGGGTGACAGTGGAAATGACGCCCCAAGAGCAGGATATTTACGCCATGATGGGGATTTCGCCCCTCGTCCGCGTAGACCGACCCGTTAAAGATCCGAAGGCGGTGGTTTTGTCCATTAAACTACCTGGGGAACCCGATCCAGTGGAAGCCCCTCCCGCCAAGTCCCCCGTCGTCCTTCTCGATCGCCAACGGGAGAAACCGGTTGAGCGCCATCGAGAGAGAACCATTGAACGGGAAAGACCCATCATCGATCGCGAAAAATTAATGCGCGAGACGGACAGGGAGGAGGAGATACCCCTTAGCGAGGAGCCGACCATAGAGCCGGAGGAACTCGTGCAGCAAGAAGCGATGGATACAGAGATGGAAACCCTTCCCCAGGACAGTGACGATGGAAACAACAATCGCCTGCTGATTCGCCGCCGCCGCCGCCGTTCTTCTGCTAGCGAAGAGAGAGAGGAATAGATTCAGCAACCAAGAGCGCGGCGATTTTGCCGCTGCTCCTTCGTTAGCTTCTGTTTTTTTCTTTTGCGGGGATCGAACCTTGCCGCCCGGCTTTCTCAGTTTCTAATACCTGCAACCGATAGAGTAGAGCGGCTCTTGCTAACATGCACGGCGCTAACTTTGAATGGCTTTAAATGAAACTTGCCAAAAATGAGGCAAGCATAGCTGATTTAGGGATTTTTTCTGAAGCGGGAGCAATCAGTTTAAGGTAATTGTTCCCGACTCAAAACTAGGACTTATTCAATTTCGCCGACGGCTTTACTAACATCAGTCGGCGTTTCGTACTGTTCTTCTGGCAATTGATTTAAAACATCAAGAACCTCATCGCCAGCACCTTGCTGTTGAGCGTGCTTGACTAAATCTTGTTTGCTAGCGGGATAGTCGATCCCTTTTAAGTGTTTTTGTATTTGCACGGGATTCGCTGGAGCCATTGCTTTTCTCGCTTAGATTACTGATGATTGATGGTCAACCCCTTCACAATAGCTTTACCCAGGAACCCATTCGTCTCGCCCTAGAAATAATCAAATAGTTTGAGCAACTCATCTATAACTCATTGCTCTTTGAAAAAAAATCAATAAAAGCGATCTTTTTAGAAAAATCATCAAGAGTCAATAGAGAGAATAAACCTCTCTACTGACTGAATTAAGCTTTCAACTTGAGCGTCCGCTGCTTATTTACCCTCTGGTTTTGAGGTTGAAGCGTCGGTTTCTTCAGTCGGAGCCGTTTCCGCGTCTGTCCCTAAATTCGGCTGGGGGCGATCGCCGCTCGGTTTCGGGATTACATCCGACCCGTTGGGTGTTTGCTCAATACCCAAGTTTTCGGTCAAGCTACCTGGGCGACGCTCGGGAGCGATGGGCGCATCTTGAAGGCGTTCCCCTTCACTGCCCCCTTCAGAGTTAGTGGGAGATTCTGTGGTCGTTGCTGGTGAGGTCTCCTGTCGGCGATCGCCAACCCCAGGCGTCGTGGGGGAACTAGTGGGAGAGGTCGTTGAGCCGTCGGCGGTATTTTCCTGGGGTTTAACCGTAGGAACCGCCGTTTCCTCCGTTTGAGTGGGTGAATTTGACTCCTCGGTCGGCGTCGTCGGTTGGGTGGTTTGGGCCGTGGTTACCGTGCCCGCCAGCGCGATCGCACAAAACAACCCGAACCAGCAAAACTTAGAGTGGGTGAGTCGAAAAAACATCGCGATTCTCCTTGCTTTAGAGCGAGACTTGTGGGTAACGAGTTGTGTAATTTAATCCCGTCTAACGATTGGTACTGATTCCCAAAATCTTGAAATCGAATTCGCTAAAACCTTTAATTGGCTAGATATTGCTGAACTTGCTGCTGAAGCTCTGGATTTTGTTGAACGGATGCAAAAATCTGTTTGAAACGTTCTACCTCTAACCCTTCAGCCGTAACAGCTTGTTCCATTTCTTGACGAGTGTTGTCTTGAATGGTGGAAATCTCGGTTTGTGCTTTTTCAAACTTTTCTAGCTCTTCCGGGGAGGGAGGGGTTTCTGGTTGCGATTCCGGAGCTTGCTGGACGTCAAGAATTTCGCCAAAGCGTTCCTGGCTAAGTCCTTGACCTTCAATTGCCTGCACCATCTCCTCTTGCGATTCCTTTTGCAAGGTTTGAATTGCTTTGAGCGCGTTGGCAAATTTTTCCAGCTCTGCGGTTTCAACTTGCGCTGGGGCTGCTTCCGTTTCTACCGGTTCTACTGGTTGTGGTGCGGTTTCCTGGGCGAAAACTACAACAGGCATACTTCCAACAACCAGAAGGCTGAAAAACGCGCTACTAACAAGTTTTATGTTAAGCATGGCAATAGTTTTAAAGTACAAAGGACAGCGCCCGCCAAGGGCTAGCCAAGATTGTCAGCTTTTCTGGCGCTAAAGGACGGATAAACCAGCGACAATCCTATGGCAATTACTATAACAACTCCCCCCTTGAGACGGTTTTAGAGTTAACGTTTTTGATACGACCTCTGCGATCGTAGAGCCTTAATTTATGGTTGGTTGCCCAGTGCCTGTGTTTAAAACTGAACCATTAAATTCCCTGAAACTAATTGGTTTACGACAATAAAGTCAGTCAGTAAGGTTGACAAGCGAGAATTTGCGCCGGGGAATTTAGCCCCGTCTAAATTAAACCCTGGGATAGAGGTTTCTCTTTAAATATCCGTGACAATTTCAGCTTAAACTCATGTTCAGGGATTTAAATACAGGCAGCAGTTGAATGCTTCATAAAACACCATGAACAACCGATACTCCTTTATTGGTGGCGAGCAAGGTCTCTGGCGAGTGCTGGAGGTGCGGAATATTTCTGGGGAGGGTTTAGCCCCTGTTGAACGACTGAATATTGTCAATGATGCCATTACCGAATTACCCGCAAAAAGTTCCTGGATTTTGCAGGGCTTCTCCAGTAATGTTCGCTACGCCGTGCGGGAGGAGATTACCGCGCTGCAAGCCGTTCAACCGCAGCTAAATCGTACCGAAGCCGTTGTGTCCGTGCTAATTCCCATTAAAAAGTCTGTCCACTGGTGGGAAATGGCCCAGGATGAAAGACGCGCGATTTTTGAAGAGCAATCCCATCACACCGCAGTCGGCATGGAATATCTTCCGGGTGTGGCGCGGCGGCTGCTTCATTGCCGCGATATTGAGGAACCCTTTGATTTTCTGACCTGGTTTGAATTTGCGCCAGAACAGACTCAAGCCTTTGACGAATTACTGATACGAATGCGAGCTAGTCAAGAATGGGCTTATGTGGAGCGTGAAGTTGAAGTTCGCCTGGAGCGAGGCGATCGCGCTTAAACTTTCCCTCACTCCTAGCCCTGAAACACGTCTTGTGCCCAGTCTAAACACTGCCGCCCCTGCTCAAACCAAAAGGGCGAATTCCAGTAAACATAACAACTTGTCTCACATAACAGCAGCGCTTGCAAGGCTGCCGGGGTTGGTAACGGTAACTGGGCAAACTGCTGGCTTATTTGCTCAATGCCAGCGGCGATCGCCATTCGTTCGTCTCCAGCCAGCCAACTGTCGTGGCCCCCAATCCAGGAGCCGCCCGTCGGGTTCAGGCGCACTTCTGTGGTCGGGCCGTTGGGCAAAAACTGGTCAATGTATTCGCTAACCGTCATAAAAGCAACCTCTGGCCAGCGCTGGCGCTCGCGAAACAGCACTGCAAAGGTTTTCGGGAAAAATTCAAACATCATCACATTGCCATTTTCCCCGTCGGAGGTGGGAACCACCAGGGGAGGAACCGCCAGGCCCGCCGCCTGAAACACCTCAGCCCGGTAGCGCACGTCGTTGATGCAGCCCGCCGCTGTTTGCCCACTTTGCTGGCGAATGCCCATGTCCGTATCCCGCAGGACGCACATCATCTGTTCGCGATCGCCCTGGGATTCCACCACCAGCCAGTGAACCCGATTTTCCAGGAGGGGCACGCTCCAATCATCGGGGAGAATCAGGGCACTTTGGGGCAAAATTAGCCATTCGTAGCCTTGACGTTTCAATAGCCGAATAAACCGCAATGCCTGAGCGCGATCGCCCAACATGCCCATTTCCGGCAACCAAAAGCCCCTCACCCGTTCCAAAGCCGCTTGACCAAATAGATCGGCAAAAACCCCGCTGCCACTCCCGAATCTGCCCTTCCCAATCCCGCTCTGGCGTTGCCGGAAAATAGCAATGGCTGTAAGCCGTTCCGGCAAACTCGATCACCTGGGGATAGGTCGCTAAAACTTCGCGAAATAGCCCAATAACATCCCCAATTGCCTCACCATTGACCCAAAGTTCCGACAACAGGCCGTTGTCTGACAAGCGGACCAGTTCTTCGAGGAGCAGGCCCGAGTAATCTACCATAATGCGAGGCTGCTGTCCCTCGGCGCTGAGCTGCTGTCCGTAGCGAGCCGGATTTTTGTAAGCCAGCGCGTACCATTGAGCATTCCAAGATTCTTCCGAATTTCCCGGCCCCTTGAGCATCTTCTCCAGATTGCCCATCAACCCAGCCTGCGTCCAAATCGTCGGTTGGTGCATGTGCAGCCAAGGAACATACACCCCTCGCGGACAGTTGGCGATCGCCATTGGTATTAATTTAACCTTTCCCTAAAGAACTGGGCTTGACCTGAAAAATGTGGCGATCGCTAGGCAAAACGTTCTAGCAGCACTCGGCCCAGGACAAAAAGCTCATAGGCCACAAACAAACCCAAAATAACCGTGACCAAACGGCTTAATAAAGGAAACCGCCAGCCCAAAGAAGAGGCCACAAAATTAAAAACAACTACCCCAAACCCTAGCAGGACTAACAACTTTAAGACCGTCATCGTAAGTTACCCTGGCTAAAAAGCTTAAATCGACAAACCTCCTTCAGTGTACAGAGGTGGGGCAGGGATTGCAGTCTAGGAGAGACAGCGGTTAAAAATTTTAACGTTCAGCTCCCCCCAGAGGGCGATCGCCTGCTTTTGCTCAGAGTTTTTAGGGGAGTGCCGCCATAAAATACGGATTTCCACGGGCAATTATGGCTATAATCCCTTGAGAAATGAGTAAAGTTAGCAGCAGATAACCCGTGATCGCAGTTTATCCCGGCAGCTTTGACCCGATTACCCTGGGCCATCTCGATATTATTGAACGTAGCGTCAAGCTCTTTGAGAAAATCATCGTCGCTGTTTTGTCCAATCCCAGCAAACAACCTTTATTTTCCGTTGAGAAGCGAGTGGAACAAATCCGCCTGTGTACTCGACATTTATCGAACGTTGAGGTAGATAGTTTTTCAGGTTTAACCGTAGAGTATGCCAAACTGCGTCATGCTGGCGTTTTGCTCCGGGGTTTGCGGGTACTATCGGATTTCGAGAAAGAGCTGCAAATGGCCCATACGAATAAAACGCTCTGGGAAGGCATTGAGACAGTTTTTTGGCGACCACAAAAGAGTATAGTTTTCTTAGCAGCAGCGTTGTTAAGGAGATTGCCCAATTTGGCGGTTCTGTGGCTCATTTAGTTCCTGAGAACGTCGCTAAAGACATCTATGCTCACTACGCTTAAGATTGGACTTAAGCTGACTTGGATTTTGTCGCCGAGAGCGATAAGTTGAAAGGCAACACTTAAGTTCTAAATTGGGACCTATGGCTCATTCCCAATTGAGTTCCTCCCCTGCTGAGGATAACCTATCGAATCAACCCTTAAACCGCGATATTATTAGCAATGCTACGCAAAAAAGTGTCGCCTCCCAGCGCTAACAATGGCAATCATGCAGAACCGTCCCTCTCGCCGCCGCAAGCTCCGGCGGTGGATCTAGACATTCATAAAGAATTTAATCGTGTTGAGGAAATTGTTCTTGACAGCCCCCGCGTTCCCTTTACGCGCCTGACGCTGCTGGATGAGGATAGATTGCTTAATCAGCTTGATTTTGTCCGCTTGAACCTGCCGGAAGCCTTTGAGAAGGCGTTGTCGATTATTCAGCAGCAGGAGCAGATTATTTCCCAAGCCGAAGCTTACGCGGAAAAATTGGTACAAACTGCCCAAAATCGTGCTGCTCAAATGCTTGATGAGATGGCCATTGTCCGTCGGGCCGAACAGGAAGCGGGACAAGTCCGCCAGCAGATTCAGCGGGAATGTGAAGTAATCCAGCAAAAAACCCTGGCAGAGATTGAACAGCTCCGCCGTGCCGCCCGTCAGGAGTTAGAGCAGATGCGCCAGCAAACCCTGGCTGAATGTACCGAAATTCAGCGCGGAGCCGACGAATATGCTGACGCTGTTTTGGCTCGCATCGAGCAACAGCTCCGAGAAATGATGCAAATTATCTACAATGGCCGCCAGCAGTTACGGGGGAATTCTGCGGCTACGAACCAGCAAACTCACTGAATCTGCCCCAGGCTTACAGATTCAAACTTGATTTTCCCTTCTCTAGGTTTGGAGAGGGGATTGGTTTTGATGGCGCGATCGCCTTTTTGGTTCGGCTTTAAGTGTAACCCCTGGGGGTAATCAGCCAATCGGCGAAGCGGCGGGTGTTGCTGTTGCCAATTAACACCGCTGTCAGCATATCGATGGGATGTTCCAGGAATTTTTCTAGGGTCGTCAAACAAATTTGCTCGTCTTGGCGATAGACAGAGCGGGCCAAGGCGACGGGGGTTGCAGGGGCGCGATGCTGGAGGAAAATGCGTTGGGCGATCGCAATTTGTTGGGTGCGGGTCTGGGAGCGAGGGTTGTAGAGAATTGTGACGAAATCGGCAGTAGCAGCGGCAAGGAGGCGTTTTTCAATGACGGGCCAGGGGGTGAGGAGGTCGCTCAAACTAATGGTGCAAAAATCGTGCATCAAGGGCGCTCCGACCTTGGCTGCCGCGGCTTGTAGGGCGGAAATCCCCGGAAATACCTGAACGTGGGGCGTTTTGCCGTCCCAACCCCTGGCTTGCAGGGTTTCTAGCACCAATCCGGCCATGCCGTAGATGCCACAGTCACCGGAAGATACCACGGCTACGGTTAATCCCCACTGGGCTAGGGCGATCGCCGCTGGGCCCGCTGTTTTTCTTGGGTGATGGGGAAGGCTTCGATGAGCTGGCCCGGCCGGAAGAGGGGACGGAGCAGGTCGAGGTAGAGGGAGTAACCGATGACAGCATCGGCGCTGGTCGCAGCGGTTTGGGCAGCAGGGTCATTTGGGCAAGTTCCCCCGGCCCGGTGCCAATGAGCAGGATTTGACCCGATCGCCCGGTGTATTCCAGGGGAGATTGGGCAATAGCAACGGTAACAGCGCCTGGCTGGCTGGGATCGCGAAAAATCTGCTTGGGAACAATCAAGGGATTACTCAGGGTTAGGGCCGGAGCAGTATCAAGGGCGGGGGGCAGGCGCTTAAGGCGGCGGCTTCGGCAACGCTGGGGGTTCCCACGACGTTTGCAACCAGGCAGAAGGGGTGGGAACGGGAACTTGGGCGAGGCTTTCAGCACGAAAGGTTCTTAGGGACCAGTTTCTGGACTCACAGAGTTGGAGAATGCCAATTTCGTCGGCTTTACGGTCGAGGGTGGCAATGCCGGCGATCGCCGCTGGGGCGAGATGATAGCGCTGACAGGTTTGGTGAATGGCGGTTTCAATGAGTTGACGGGACGTGCCGCGCTCGCAGCCGATGCCAACCCAGAGGACGCGGGGATGCCACTGAATTTAGGGAAGTCAGCATCGGGAGCTAATCGTCGGGAACTGACGCTAATCCAAACCCTGGCCTTTGGTTGTAAATTGGAGCCGTCAAAATCGAAAATAAAGGGATTTTTGTCCGGTAAATGCTGCTGCCACAGGGTCGATCCCCCATCTTGTAGTACCTCCACCGGTTCCTCATGGGCGATCGCGGCACTCACCCCTGTCCAGTCGCCGTCACCCTTAACCCACCCGAAGGGAAGGCCCAGGGTATCGATGGCCGGCAGTTCCAGGGCGTTGGCCGCGCCTGAAATCACTGGAGTTGCGTTTAGTAAATGGGCGACGGCTTGGGCTAGGCGATCGCCGCCGCCTCCATGGCCGCCGCAGAGACTAATGGCAAATTTTCCCTGGGAATCGACAACAATAACCGCAGGATCGCTGGTTTTAGCTTGCAGCAAGGGAGCAATTAAGCGCACTACTGCCCCCGTTGCCAGGGCAAAAATTAAGGTTTTCTGCTGAGTCCACAGAAATTCCACCCATTCTTTGAGAGAACCGCGATAAACCTGAACACCGCTGAGATTTGCTAAGGATTCACTTACCCACAGGGTTGCGCCGAGGTGTTGGCACAAGGGCTGTAGGCGGCGAGCAGCTTGAGGAGTTACGGCAAGGGCGGCCATCGGTTGGTAAGCAGAAAACAAAGAATTCATCGCGGCAGGAGAGTTGCTAGCGTTCTCTAATCTAACGCGATCAGAACCATCAATACAGCTCATATTTGAGTAATTGACAGAGAATTGAGCCGTTGTAAACCGGAAGGCGTTGAGAAGATTTGAGTCCGATGGTTTTGGCCAGGTCTTTGTTGCCGCTCAGGATAAACGCCGTCCAGCCTTTAAAGCGTTGTTTGAGAATATCTCCCAAAATTTTGTAAAATTCACCCAAATCCTGGTTTCTGCCCAAGCGCTGTCCATAGGGTGGATTGCAGATTAAAACCCCCGAATCAGCAGGTGCTTCAACTTCCGCTAGCTCTGTCTGAGAAAACGTCACAAAACGATCTACCCCGCACGCCTGCGCATTCGATCTGGCTTGATTAATAACATTAGCCGAGCGATCGCAGCCACCAATGAAAGCGCCAAGACTATCTTTCTCAACAGCGTAAGCTTCCTGGCGCAACTGCTCCCAAAGGGGGCGATCGAAGTTGGGCCAGGTTTCAAACCCGAAGGTATCGCGAAATAATCCCGGCGCCATGTTGAGGGCGTTGAGACATCCCTCCAGGGGAAGGGTTCCACTGCCACAAAGGGGGTCAAACAGGGCTGAATCCGGCTGCCATCCCGAAATTTCCACCAAAGCTGCTGCTAACGATTCCTTAAGTGGCGCTAAACCCACTGCCGGACGATAGCCCCGCCGATGCAGGCTACTGGCAGAACTGTCCAAACTCACCACACAGCGATCGCGATGGATATGCACGTTGACGAGAACGTCCGGGCGCTGGGGATCGACCGGGGAACGGGCCTTAAATTGCTGGCATTGCTGGTCAACAATGGCATTTTTTACCTGTAACGCCGTGAAGTGGGTGTGATTGAGGCGATCGCTTTTTCCGGTGGCGGTGACGGCTAGAGTTTGGGCGGGGGTGAGATAACCCTGCCAATTTAGACCTTGAATGCCGTTATAGAGGTCGTCTCGGTCTTCACAGGGAAATTCTGCCAGTTTTAGCAAAATGCGAAAAGGTAGCCTAGCCCAAAGATTCACCCGATACAGTAGCTCCAGGTCGCCGGTAAAAGCCACCCCACAAAAGCCAGGGCTAACGGCACTTGCACCTAATTTATTTAACTCTGCGGCAGCTAACGCCTCTAAACCGCGAGCGACGGTTGCAAAATATTGATTCGTCATCCAGTTTTAGGCAATACCCTGACAGCTAGGGCCATCGATACCAGATTAACCTACTTCAGAAAGGCGATCGGGGGCGCTGGTTAGAGAAGCGGCTGTTACGATTGGCTCTGATTCTAAAATGAGCCAGTAAGGCAGGTTAGCAGGATGAAACAACATGATAACGTTTCTGCAAACCTTGACCCAGGGCTAGGTCTAGCTTAGTTGGCATTGAGCGATCCGAGGGAAAATCATCATTTTCTGTCACGATCAACGCCGCGATCGCCCCTAGAGCATTAACAATTATGTTGGGAATGAACAGAAATGAATGGGGCTTGAGTCTAAATCTAAACCTTTGCTAAAAATTGCTAACAACACCCCCTAATTTTTTGCCGGCCGCATAGGATATGAAGAGTTTTACTGCTAAAGACCGGAGCCTTTTCTCTCCTCTGTTGGAGGAAAAACCAAGCCTTTATAGGCAGGATGGGAGAGAAGACGCTAGGTTGGTCGAAATCCAGTGACAACCCGTAAGGACGCTCAGTCTCTAAAACGTCATAATTGTTCACTGGCGACTGCTCCCCCGCGCCAATGGCTCGTTGATTCGTGGCAGAGAAACCTAACTCCACGGGATTGTACCGGCTAAAAATGCCGTAGATAACCTACCTTCACGGATTCTTGCTGTCTTGCCGCCGGCTTAGTGGCTGCGAAGGGAAGCGACGATTTGTTAAGTTCTGCAAATCGCTTACCCCATAATGACAGCTTTAAATCTTAAATGAATCTTAAGAGCGGTTGTTTAGGCGATCGCCCTCTCTCCCAGTCTTAATCAGGAGGAAGTTTATGACTCCTAACATGCTCCGACAGTTTTGGTCACTTGTTGAAACCACGCAAGCGAGTCTGTTATTGTCCCTCGACGATCGTTCCTTGGTGCAGTGGCTCGTCAGACAGCTAGAGACGCCAGAATTGCTCGATCGCTGCCAAATCGACCTTTACCACCAGTATATTCATGCCAAATTGCCGCTAATTCGGGATCTGGCCGGGCAGCGCCATGAATTTCCTGCCAGATGCTAGCTTGCGGGGTGAAAAGCGGCAAGTATCCTTTATACTCAGAGACGACTGCGTCGTTCAAGGCGAAAATTGAGCTATGAAGGAGAACAGCCGAGCTTGGCTCTCAAAAACCTGGCTAGTCGCCCTAACGCTGCTAGTAATGCCTTTAGCCGCCTGTGCGGGAGGTGGCCAGACCAGTAACTCGAATCCAGCTAATAGCCGCCTGGAAATTGTCAAAATCGCGGCTCCCTGATTTGTGGTGTCAATGGTCAACTGCCTGGATTCAGTTTTGTTGATGAAATGACGATTATTC
>JAAUTE010000093.1 GCA_012031815.1 Chloroflexaceae bacterium | reverse complement strand
GTTACTCACGCTCACCGTGGCCACCGTTGTTATAAATGCCACCACCGCCGAAGCTTGTTGGAGTTGCCGCTCAGACGTGCTGTTCGTCACGCTTACCGTGCCACCGTTGTTATAAATGCCACCCGCTTGAAAGGCGGAGTTGCCGCTCAGAGTGCTACTGCTCAGGGTTACCGTGCCGCCGTTGTTATAAATGCCACCGCCAAAGTCGCCTGCGGAGTTGCCACTGAGGGTGCTATTAGTCAGGGTGAGGTTTTCGCTGTTGAAAATACCGCCGCCATCGGTAAAGCCAGTAACAACGCCTCCTGTAATGGTCAACCCGGAAAGATTAACGCTAATTTCGTTTGCTGTTTCATCGTTGATGTTAAAAATCCGGCTAGTGTTGTTACCGCTGATGGTGATGTCTGCCGTGCCGTCGCCATCCACATCCCCGTCGATGGTTAGGGCTGTAGCAATATTCAGTTGACCTAGGGTTAGGTTAATCGTGCCGCTATTGGCAAAGGTGATGGTGTCCCCTGGGGTGGCAGTTGCGATCGCTTCTCGCAGTGATGTTCCATCGGTAGGGCCATTGTTTTGATCGTCGAGGGTTGTAACTTGGATGTTATTCATGCCGCTTATTCCTTGAATAGAAATTGGAACCTAGACCTGGCTTCTACCGATAAAACGTAAATATCCCACGAGTTACCGTAGTGTCCTTTTGCAAGATACGCGATCGCAACTTAAAATTGCAGAAATCTTGGCGTAAATATTTATGAAAAAAACTAACGTTTGATTTAAGGGGAGAGCCTCGGCATTTACAGCAATCCGCTGGGGATGGGAGGGCTTGGCCGTAGCTGACAAGGCAATTGTCACAAATGAATGCCACACCCAGACTGCTTGGAGAGAGTCAGATGTGGCTTCAGTTTTAACTCACGAATTGGCTATCTGACCAATGGCTTTTTAGCGGAACACAAAGTTAGCAGCACTCAGAGAATCGGGGTTAACTCCCAGCAGTACCGCCAGGTCGCCCTGGGGAATGCTCACCAGGGTATCGCCGTTTTGCGCGGTTAAGGTCACCTCGGCAAAGCTGGCACCCAAGCCATTGATAATCAAGTCCTCCCCGGCTTCAAAGTCGGTGATGGTACTAACTCCCATCGGGATGCTGCCATTGGCGATCGCAAACTCATCGGCGCCCGTACCGCCGGTAATCAGGTTGCCGCCGCCTTCGCCCACGAAGAATCGGTCGTTCCCTTCGCCGCCAACAACCCGGTCTCCTGCACCGAGGAAGAACAGGTCATCGCCAGGGCCGCCGTACAGGCGAGAACCGCCTTCGCTGAGGGAGGCTTCCAGGATGTCGTTACCAGGGCCGCCAAAAGCGCGATCGCCGGAACCGACGGTAATCTCGTCATCGCCATCGCCCCCAAACAAGCGGTTACCGCCCGTGCCATTGGCCGCGTTCAACTCGTCCGCACTACTACCACCAAAGAGGCGATCGTTAGTGCCTGCCAGCAGATCGTCCCCGCCAGCGCCCCCATAAACTCGGTTGCGGGAACCGGGGCCGGCAGTGGCCGTAACTGGGCTAGCATCGACAAAATCGTTACCGCCGCCCACAAACAACAGATCCAGAATGCCATCGAAATCCAGACCACCTTCCAGGGAATCCGATTCCGGCGTCCCCACCACAGATTCAATAGATTCAATGGGTTCGGGCGGAACCACCACCACCACCGGAGCGCCCAGGGTAAAGCTGGCTAAGGTAGGGTCGTGATCGCTAGCCTGCACGTCATTGGGAAATTCGGCATTAACATGGACGATATCAATGCCTTCCCGATTGGCAAAGAGGCCGGGGGTCGCGAACAGGTGATCGAGGATGACATGGTTGCCCGCTTCATTGGCAGTGAATTGGAAGCTGTACTGCTCCAACTCAGGCAAGAGGTCGATTAAGTTCAAGAGAATCGCTTCGCCGCCATCAAAGGTGCCATCTAGGAAAGTTGTCCAGGGCTGGAACTCGAAATCATTGAAGTCGCCGGTCACAATGACGTTGGCATCGGGGTCAGCCGCTAAAATCTCGTCGATGAAGCCGTTGATTTCTGCCGACTCCTGGTTGCGATCGCTGGTGGGGCCGGAGAAGCGGGGCTGGTCGTTGTCGAAGTCGTTGGCACCGCCGGCCTGGTTGTGGACGGAAATAACCGTGAGGGTTTCGCCATTGAAGATAAAGTCCGCTGCCAGGGGAATGCGGCTGGCTTCAAAGGGATTGTTGCCGGGAATGCCGTCGGCTTGGGTCACCGGGTCGGTCACCGGGCGATCGCTCCCTGGGACAAATTCAACCCGCGCCGGATTGTAGAGGAAGGCGGTACGAATGTTGCCGCCCCCTTCGCCGCCGCTGGTGTCATCGCCGATGAAGGTGTTATCGATGAATTGGTAGGTCGGGCCGCCGGCCTGGACAATGGCATCAATCAGGTTTTGCAAGGTCACATCCGCTGCCGTGACGGTGCTGGCTGCTGCGTTGCCGGGGCCGTCGTTGTCTTGAATCTCTTGGAGGGCAATGATGTCCGGCAGGTTGAGATTGGTAATAATCTGAGCGGCGATCGCATCGAAGCGATCGGGAATGGCGGGATCGGCGCTGGCTTCCAGGGCATCCAGATTCAGGACATTGTAGGCGGCCACCAGCAGGGTATCTTCATCGCCAGCCAGGGAGGTGACTTCCGGCTGGATAGGGTTCGCGGGAGGGGTGCGGGTAACCAATGCCGTGGGCAGGACTTCGTATTCCCCAGCGCTATAGTTGACAATCCCGGTGACGTTACCCAGGGTTGCCCCCTGGAAATCGCCGTCGATTGCTCCTGACCCGCGACTAAAGCATCCTCTAGGTCAACTTGAATTCTCTCCCCGGAACTGTCGCCAGTATTGACATCGGTGGTATCGACCCCCAAGGTTAAACCGCCCCGAGCGTTGAAATTATTGCTGCCCGCGCCCAAATCCACCAGGGCATAAAATTGCCCGTCGCCATCGGTTTCCGAGACTTGAATGGCATTGTTAAGGGTGACCCGCACCCCCTTCCAGGCTTTCCCAGAAATCGGCGGCGAATAGAGCGGGCTGCAAGCTGACCCCATTGCCCACGGCGGGGTCGTTGAAGTTTACCTGGGTAAAGCCGATGGTGCCGTCGGGATTGGTAACAACGCGGGCAGCAGCGCCGGATTGAAGTTGGGGCCCACGGTGGGTGGGGTCAGGCCATTGCCGCCAATGAGGATGGGAGCTGGGAGGGCATTGCCACCGCTCAAGATCTCAAGGTTAGAGACCGCGCTAATTTGGGTGACGCTCAAG
This sequence comes from Chloroflexaceae bacterium, assembly GCA_012031815.1. Lineage (GTDB taxonomy): Bacteria > Cyanobacteriota > Cyanobacteriia > Cyanobacteriales > JAAUTE01 > JAAUTE01. Next base: position 10,777 of record JAAUTE010000093.1, on the reverse strand, counting down.
CCTCCCGCCGCTGCTTCTACCACCGTGCCGCTTACCGCAACGCTGTCGCCCACCACAACCGTCGGTGCGGTTCCCGTGTTGATAAAGATGCCGTCGGAGGTGGCTCCGTTGTTGTCTCCCAGGGGATCGATCAAGTAGAAGCCGTTGGTGGCCAGGGCCGTGACTAGACCGCTGGTGGCAACGATCGCGCCGGCCAAGGGAGAGACAAAGCCGTCCCCTTGAATTTCCGGGATGGTGGCATTGACCAGGGTGGCATCGGAGAGGTTGGTGGCTCCAGGGGTATCCTGCACGCCAAAGGCGAATTCGCCAATCTGGAAGTTGCCTGTAACATCGGGGAGGCGGAAGATTAAGCCCGGTGCGCCCGTGGTCGGGTCTGGCCCAACGGTGACACTAGAGTAAACCTGGTTGCCGGAACCCGCGGTATTAATGAAGGCGACGGAATCAAGGATCGCCTCCCACGGTTCGCTATCGAGGATGCCGTCGTCGTTGGTGTCGAGATCCTGGTCGCTGTTGCCGGGGGTATCAAATCCGGTGAAGCCGGAAACCAGCAGGTGGGTCGCGTTCTGGTCGTTTTCAAAGTTCAGGTTGCCCGCGCCAAATTCGCGATCGCTGATGCCGTTGGGGAAGTTGGCAGCGGTTTCGACAGCGAGGTAGAAGCCATTTTCATCCAGGACATCGGTGTCGGTGAAGGTAAAGGCAAATTCAATGACGCCACTGCCGCCATCGCCGTCCCCTAGAACCAGGTAGGTCAAGCCATTGAGGGGCGCGTTGGGTTCTCCCGCTAACTCCAGGAATTCGTTATCGTCGGGGCCGTCCTGGTCGTTGCGAATCTCGTTGATGTTAATGAGGGGCTGGATTTCGACGTTGGCAGTGCCGGGGGTGTCCAGGCCGTTGGGGGGGAGTCCGGGGTCGGTGGTTTCTTCCTCGGCCACGAAGTTGCCCGTGAGGGGATTGATGAAGATGTGGCCGGGAACGTCGCCGCTGGGGGCGGTAACGGTCACGTCGCTGTAGGCGGGGATGGGTTCGGTGGGGTCAAAGAGGGTTACGGAATCGAGGATTGCGTCCCAGAAGGTGACATCGATGATGCCGTCGTCGTTGGTGTCGGCGTCGCTGACATCAACGGTGCCGGTGAAGTTGGTTACCAGCAGGTGGGTGACGTTGTCGTCATTTTCAAAGTCAATGATGCCGCCTTCGGGTTCGCTGCCCATGACATCAAAGAGACCATCGGCAAAGAGTCCCCCGGCTTCGCCAACGGTAAACAGGCCGTTTTCACCAATGACACCCACCTCCGGGCCGCTGAGGAAAAAGGGATTGGCGCTGGGGTTGCCTAAGTTAATGGCGGCTTCGATGTTGCCAGCACCGCCAGCACCGCCATCGCTGATGACAATGTAAAATACGCCCGCAAGCGAGGTTCCTGGCGGCCCGCCAATCTCTAAATATTCATCGAGATCGGGGCCGGGTTGATCGCTGCGAATTTCGTTGATGAAAAGTTGATTCAACATGGTTACCTCACAGGGTTTACAAGGGTTAATAACAGGACATGATTTCAGTCAGAATTGGGCAGGGGAATTGCCCCAAACAGGGTTAGCTCATCGCCGGGAGTTGTTTATTGCCGAAGGGTTGATAGGCGCGCTAGGCGATCGCAAATTCCTGACGGAGCCAGAGGATTGCCCAAATTTCCAGGGGAGAAACAGCCGGGAAACCAGCGACAACATTGCTTCCACTGCTGTCAGGTACGAGAAATTCCAAAATAAACTGAGCAGCCGATTAATTGATACCTAGATTAACTTATTAAGACGACCCTACAAGTTTAAAAATGCGTTTCCTGCTGTTTAAGAAATGTTTAATAAAGCTTTTAGGGGCTCAAACTTGGGGGCTATGGCTCCCGGTGATTTTGTTAGAAATCTGAGTCGGGATTCTTTCAGTTTTCTGTGATGGCGATCGCCAAAATCAAGGGTAAATTTTCCCTGTTTGCGGGGACGGAGAGCTTTACTAGAGAGGCGTTATCGGGTTCTCCCGCCAAAGCAGTGATAAGTTTTTTTAAATGTGAAAAGTAAGCTAGCAATCGTTCGCGAAAGTTGTCAAAATTGACAAAACCATAAGCGGTTCTTCCGGCTTTGCGACGACAAGGAAAACTTATTTCAAGACGCCACAAGAGCTTCGCTTGCGCTTCATTTCGTAGTTTAGTGGCTGCTTATACCGTTTTAACCCTGAATTCGGGCGTGCCCCATAAGCTTGCCGTTTAATCAACTTAATTCGATTATTAATTCCTTCCATCACGCCATTTGTTGTTCGGTTACGAAAATAGTTGCAAATTCCGTCTAGGTGAGAGCAAATTATGCTAATCACCTCACAATAAATTTTTCCCGCTTCCTTCAACTACGATTCAATCCTTTTCTTCCCTGCTTCTACTGTTAACTCCTGCTCGTAGTTTTCCGGAGTTCCTTTTTTCACTCATACGCCTTTCTTAATCGCTGTAAGTTCTGTAACATTTTTCTGATTTCTTGATCCCCTCTTCTGTTAAATCTCGATTATTTTTTAGCAAAAATAAACTTGCTATTTCTTTTTAATAATCTTACCTGATTACGCATTTTTATTTAATTGCTTGTTCACTGCTTGCATCACATAAAACTTATTAATTACGGCAATTGGGTTCGGAAATACTTCCTTTGCTATTTTTGGGAATCATCCCTACATATCCATGCTAACTTCTTCAACCCTGCCTCTAATCTCTAAGGGTTGCTGACTAGGAGTTTAATGATTTCATCTTGTCTATGACTATTAATTACTTCAATCAATTTCCCTGTTTCTATATCTCCCACTACTGTCATAAAGTTTTGATGTCCTTTGCATTGACTTACCTCATCAAGTCCGATTCTTCTACCACCTTGCCATCCTTCAATTTTTTTGCGTATTGATGCTTGAATATTTCTTTATCTGATAATTCTTGACTTTAATTCCCGGAATTTTGAGCAGTCGAATCATTAAGGCTAGTTCAGGATTAGATGCCATAGATATAACTCTTCTCCTATAAATGCGTTTTCCCTGGTTTTAATTTAAGCGCTAAAAAAAATTGAAAGTCAAGCATGTCAAGCCTTACCAGGATTTAAAAAAATAATGATTCGATCAAGATACGAAATGCATTCCCAATGTATTTATACACTAAGTTCGGCAGAGCCGAAAAAGTTAATATATCCATCTTTGTGTCGCGTACATTCAGCCGTTTAAGTAAGCTTCTCATCGTTGTTTAACTTTGATCAAGTGCGAAGCTCAGCCAAATGGAAACCAGCGGACATGTATCTAACACAGAATAGCCGTCTTACGGACTATTTTTTTGACTTTCTTGCTGTCATTCAACACTTCTAGCTGAGACCCTATGTCTGCGTGGTTTTCCGAACCTATGTGAACCTTAACTTCGCGGTATTCTTTCACACTTACAAGTTTCCTTCAGACCTCCAGTTTTCGGCAGTGAATTTTACAACGATATTTTTTATATTCTGACCTCCCTAGAGAAACAGAACATTAATACTAAGTAGATTTAAGTTAAAAACTGCTTGTAAATCGCTTCGGTTTCAATTATCATTCTTTCCAGGGTAAATTCCTTCAAAAACTTCTGTCTTCCTGCCTTACCGAAAAGATTACGTTGTTCTGGAAAGTTAATTAGATGCTCTATGGCCAATGCCAAAGCATCAACATTGCTATGGGGAACAAGCAAGCCAGTTTCTCGATGTACAACAGCCTCACTTACTCCATTCACATCAGTAGCGACTACACATAAGCCTGCTCTCATTGCTTCTATAATACTAATTGGCAATCCCTCATAATGAGTACTGAGAACAAAAATTTGAGCTTGTGCCAGTAACTGAGGAACGTCAGTCCGATCCCCAAGAAAAGAAATTCGGGAGGAAATTCCTAAAGTCTGTGCTAAAGCCTTACAATCAGTCAAAGATGGACCGCTCCCAACTAAGCTGAGAGAAAACTCGCAGTTTTTAAGGTATGACACTGCTTTTAGAAGAGTTTCCTGGTCTTTTTGTTCATTGAATCGCGCCACCATAATTATATGAGGTGGTTGTTGATAAGAGTTAGCAAGCATAACTGAATCGTTAGCAATGCCACAACGAATAGTTATTAACTTATCTGAACTCGCTATCTTATATTTGAGAGCAAGTTGACGATCACTTTCAGAAACGCAAATGATCTTTTCACTAATTAGTCCTCCTATTTTTTCAGTTGTCTTAGCCACTAAACTTCTAGATATCGGAGACCCAGGCGCAAAACCCCAACCATGAGCAGTAAAAATCGTTGGAATTTTACAAACCTTTCCAGCAAATCTTCCTATCAAACCAGCTTTACTGCTATTTGCGTGAATTAAACTTGGGGCAATTTTAGTGATTAAATTGACACCGTTAAATAAACTAAAAAAATCTTTCTTAAGATTGATATTTCTCGTTAAGCGTGGCAACAGATGCACTTCGACGTTCATTCTACAACTAGCTTCTGTCAAGAAACCTTCTTTGCCAACTATAAGATGAAGCTCATACTGATGTTGAAAACTCTCTAAAAGAGATTTGACGTAAGACTGAGCCCCACCCAAGTCAGCTCTTGTGATAATGTAGAGAATTTTCTTTCTTCCCATATTGCTATTTATCGTTAAACAAATTAGCGCTTATTTATACAACGGCTTTAGTCCTCTAGAATCCCAAATTTCATGCCAAGGAGTTAAGTCAATATCTATGTTTTTGGAAAACATTTCAAGATCTTCCGCGACCATTTCAAAAACGAAATTGTAATCGTCCTGCGCCAAGGAAAAATCGAACGTTTTGTTGTTGAAAAGCAACTTTTTAAGTCCTAAATGTTTCCCAAGGTTAACCACTAAATCAATATCATAATAACGCAAAAAATGAACGACAGCATAAACTAGCTTTGCTAAGTTGCGATCAATAGGTACTTTAGAATCATTGACCTTGTGGTTTAAATGGGGAGGAATGTCTATGACGTTTAATCCAAGATAGCTAGACAAGTTTTCCATAAATTTAAATTGGCTATTTTTGAAATTTTCATATAACAATATCTTGACGCGGTCTTGTCCAAATAAGTTTAACCACATTAAGGAATTTCTGTAATAAAAAGAAGATTCTAGAAACTCACTGTGTTGTCTAAATAAATCTTTAAAAGAATCTGATTTGTTAATAATACCACGCTGCAAAAAATGGAAATAGAGAGAGACCAGTCGATCCAATGGTTCTCTAAGCGTAATAACTATTTGGCAGTTAGGATTCAGGTCATAAATACGTTCAGGTGCTAAAGGTGAATGGAAATAGGTGGGAGCAACTTCACCTACTATTTGATCGCCTTGACTATTAAAGTGAGAAAAATACCATTCAAACCCTCTCGAATATTTAACATCAAAAAAAAAGGTTTCTTTAACATTCAATGGTACGCATACTTGCTTGTGGAATTTAAAATATTCATATATCCACGATGTACCTGTTTTCATAGGCCCTACCAAAACAAAGTTCAAAGCTATCATTGCTAGAGATGAATCTAAAAAAATAATCTTATTTGGTAATCTATTTGAGGATACCCAATAATCATCAAAGTGTCAAGACTTTTTTGGAATTAGTTAACTTAGGGGAGCTGCCGAACTTTTTTTGATAAGCAGTTTTGCATTTTGCAATTAGTCAACGCAATAAGAGCTAATTTACAAAGTAAATCTTAAGCGGCTATGCGTCTAAGCATGAGTCGAAGTAAAGAACCATAAATCATGGCTTCGGCTGTCCCTGAATACAGCTCGTAGTTTTTACTGGGTCGCCGAAATTGATTTAACCACTCAGATGTTCTTTCTACTATCCAGCGTTTCGGTAAACGTTCAAAAGTCTTGCTCGTCCTTTCAATCATTTCTACCCACACGTGAGAGCCGCAGACTTGCCGTACTGCATTAGCAAAATTGGCACCAGCGTCGCCTTGATCTACCCAGATCACTTCTATTTTGGCTAATTTCCCCTGGGCTTCCTCTAGTACCACAATTGCGCCTAATTTTTCTAGGGCGTTTGCTTCTGTGACCCGCACGCCAATCAATACCATCACCTCCAGCCCATAGTCCACGCGAAACTTTTTCATGGTTTCACTTTTCACCAACGGAAACAGCTCTAAATCCTTGTAAGTCTGTTGTATAGGGCTATGAGTTCACAATTCATCGCTATCCGCCAGTAATCAGTGATGTTATTATACCGAGCCACGAAAGCTACAACCTCCAGTTCTCAGCCACCAATCACAGGGTCACTGACTCGGACAAACTCCCTTAAGTCAACGCTTTGGCCACTGCTTGCAACAAGGCTTCCGTGGAATAAGGCTTGCTCAAGAAGGCAATGACCCCCGCTTCCGACATGGCTGTCATTTGCTGCTTCCCATAAAGACCACTAACCGCAATTATCTTCACTTGGGCATTAAGCTGCCGTAGCGCTCGCATCGCCGTTACTCCACTAATTCCAGGCATCATGTTGTCCATTACCACCACCCCAATCTCTCCTTGATGCTCTTGGTAAAGTGCGATCGCTTCCTGGCCATTTTGGGCTACCATCGCTCGGTAACCAAAGGATTTTAGGGTGGCTGCGGCCATTTGAGTGACATTGATTTCGTCATCTACCACCAAAATTAGCTCCCCCTGACCCTGACGCAGTTCTTGCTTGGGTGCGATCGCTGGGATTGCCGAGCGGGGCATGGCTGGCAAGTACACCTGAAACTCTGACCCCTGCGCCAGGGTACTTTTAACCCGGACGAACCCGCCATGACTTTTAACGATTCCTAATACCGTCGAAAGCCCTAGCCCCGTTCCTTTCCCCGGCTCCTTGGTGGTGAAAAATGGCTCAAAAATTCGCTCTAGCTGTTCCGCTGGAATGCCAACCCCCGTATCCCTAACGGAAATTTTCACGTAGGGGCCGACGCGGGCTTCTAATTCTCGCTGGGCATCTTGGTCGTTAATTAAGCAATTCTCCGCTTTAATCCCTAGCTGTCCCCCCTCCGGCATCGCATCCCGGCCATTGACGCACAAATTCATCAACACCTGATGCAACTGCGTGCCGTCGCCGCGAATTAGCCAGAGGTCTGGGGCAATGTCGCTGGCCAGCGCGATCGCCTTGGGAAAGGTTTCGCGGATAATTTGGGTTACTTCGGCAATCAATGGCTGTAGGGACAGGGCAGTTCGTTCCCCCGCCATCCCTCGCGAAAACGATAGCACCTGTTTCACCAGGGCTGCCCCTCGATGCACGTTCATCTCCACAATCTCCAGCAATTCTTGGGCGTGGCGATCGCTCTCAGGGACGCGGCGCTGCAATAACTGAGTTCCAGCCAAAATCGGCGTCAAAATATTGTTGAGGTCGTGGGCAATGCCGCTGGCGAGGGTGCCAATACTTTCCAAGCGCTGGGCCCGCAAAAACTGGGACTCTAGTTGTTTTCTCTCGGTGATGTCCGTATTGACGATCAGCACCGATGGAGCTGAAGGGTTTTCCTGTACCAGGGCCCAGCGACTTTCCACGATCGCGGTCTTACCCGCCCTGGTCACCTGCTCTAATTCCCCCTGCCATTCTCCCTGGGCTGTTAAACTCTGCCAAATTTGAATCGCGGGTTCGGGGAGGGTTTGCCGAATGAGTTGGGTCACTGTGTGGCCGATGGCCTCAGCCGCGCTCCAGCCGTAGAGTTTCTCGGCTCCGTGATTCCAGTAGGTAATGCGATCGCTGGCGTCACAAACCATGATGGCATCGGTGGCCACATCTAATAGAGCCGCCTGTTCTCGGATTTTCTGCTCCGCTTGGTGGCGATCGCTCATATCCTGCACCAGAGAAAGTACGGAAATAACCTGGTCGGTTTCATCCCGTAAAACCGAGTTGTACCATTCGCAGTAGCGTATTTCCCCGGTTTTGGTATAGGTGCGAGCCTGGCAGAGATTGCGGGGTTCGCTGCCGTTGAGGAGGCGTCGGGCCGCGGCTTGGAGTTGGGGCAGGTCTTCCTCCCACACTAGGGGCCATTCCGTCCAGGCTTTACCGAGGACTTCACTGGCCCGCCAGCCAAAAATACGCTCTGCTTGACCCGACCAGCGCTGCACCCGCAACTGCCAGTTCCATTCCAGGGCCGCTAGGGGCGTATTTTCCACGTGGAAGGTCAATTGTTGGTAGGCCCGTCGGAGGGACGCTTCGATCTGTTGCCGTTCCTTTAATTCCCGCTGGACTTGCTCGAAGGCTCTGGCTTGTTGAATAGCGATCGCCAACTGAACGGCCAGGTGATCCAGGAGTTCCAAATCATGGGGCTGCCAATCCCGCGGCCCGCTGCATTGATGGGCCACGAGCAATCCCCACAGTTGGGAGCCAATGGTGATGGGAACGACCAGATAGGCTTGGGCTTGAAAGCCCCGCAGCAATCGGCGATGACAATCACTCAACGGAACTCGATCCACATTGGCGACGGCTCGCTTACAGCCCCGGCGGAACTTGTCCGCAGCGCTGGTTTTAAAAAAGGAATCTTCGATTTTGGCATTTAGTAAGGGCAACCATTGACTTTCCACCGATTCTGCCACAATGGTTCCGCTCATATCGGCGTCAAATTGATAGACCAAGACCCGATCTGCACCCAAGAGTAGTTTGGCTCCGCTCATGGATGCGTCCAGAATTTGCTCTAGTTCCAGGGAAGAGCGGATGCGTTGGGCCACGGTGGCGAGGAGTTGAGCCTGTTCGACTTGCGCTCTCAGTTGGGTCGTGCGCTGGCGTAGTTGGGCGTTGAGTGCTTCGGCGTAACCTTGGCGCACCAAATCGGGCGGGAATTGAGGATGATTTTGGCTCAGGATTTCGTCCCGGGAGAATGCCATCTCCTGAATTTCATCGGGTTTCCGGGAGGCTGCTGAGCATTTGGGGGGGTCTCCGTCTGTGGGGAGCTGGAGCGACCCTAGTAGGTGTTTAAGGGAAATAATACCCAAAATTGTGCCGTCATCCCGCAATACGGGCAATTCAGCTACTCCCTTTTCTTGCATCAATTTTAAGGCGGTTAATCCATTGAATTCCCCCGATCTAAGCGCTGCTATTTCGCCAGAGAGAATTTCAGCAACAACAAGCCGCTGCCAGTCGCCGTGATTGGCGATCGCCCTCAGGATTTGTAGGGGGGTGAGTATTCCGATCAATCGAGCGTTTTCCACGACCAAAATACTGCGATCGCTGGGATCAGTCTCAGCGCCAGAGCTGTTCTGCCCGTGCCGATTGATTTGGGCGATCGCCTGACCCAAGAGAGCGTCGGCGGGGACGGTCAAGGGGGCAGGAATCAGCACCTGCTCTAATTCACAGGAATCGGTAGCCGGAAAAGGTCTGCTCATGTTGGCGGAGGGGACGAATTTTATTCCCTTCCTTTAGCCTGCAAAAGTTCCTGAAGATCTTTAGGAATTCTTAACAAGTCTAAACATAGGCTCAAAATTTCTTTAGGGGACTGAGGATGAGACAAAATTTCCGAAAAAAACCAAGCGCCCTGGCTTTTCAACACCTATCTCCGGGAGGATATGCAAGAGACCCGTTTTTATTAGTGAACGGCAAGTTGCCACAATCCCCACCCTAAAATGACGGCACTCAGATGTTGAGGCAACAGAAATTTTAAGGGCTGGCGGGCAATTTTTGGGGTCAGCACCATAGCTAACAAAATCCCCAAGAGCAACAGGCTGCCCTGGAGAAAGGCGATCGCCGCTGGATGGGCAACTAAGGTTGGCAGCCCTACGCCGGTAAAACCAAAGGTTATGGCGGCCACAGGCAGAATTTTTCCGGCTTCTCCCAAACCAAGGGGTAAATAGTGGGCTAAATTGGCGGCCAGCGCCAAAGGTAGGTAACCGTAAGCCAGCTCCACAAACCGACGGGGCTTGAGTTGGCGCTGGAATTGGGAGAACAGTTGCAAGCCGCCGTGGGCGATTAGGGGAACCAAGGTCGGTAGGGCCAGGGCCGCAATTGCGATGGCGCTATGTTGCCAGAAGTTGTTCAAATCGACGGAAAAAGGCAGCCAGGCAACCAGGTCGGGCAGATGGTGCAGAAAAACAGCGTTTAGTAATAGAAATAGGAGCGCGACTTCGTAGGGGCGAGGTACGTGGGTTGTCCAGAGTTCAATGCCCGGCGGTCGCAAATTCAACTCCACTGAACGGTGGGGACAAGCTTTGAGACAGGTCATGCAAAGAACGCAGTCTCGATTGTCTTCTAGTTGGGCGGGATGGGAATATAATGGGCAGCCATTGGTAGCCTGTCCTTCGCCTTTTTCTGGCCCGCCTTTATAGCATTGGTAGGTGGTACATTCCGCCGAACAAGTCCCCTGTTGCGCTCGCAGTTCTGTTAGAGAAAGTTTGGCAAATAGTCCGTTCATGCCGCCGATGGGACACAGATAGCGACACCAAAATCGCCGCTCAAAAATGGCTGAGAAAATCATGGCTCCCGCCGTAATTAGCAACAGCAAACAAGCCGAAAGATAGGCGGTATTTTCCAGGTTCCACAGTTCTTCCCAGAGGAGAATCAACGCAAACATCCCGAACAAGAACCAGCCTCCCCACTGCTCTGCTGACTGCCTGGGCCAGGGCTTCAACTGCCGAGGAAAAAGCTTTAACGATAAAGTCTGGGTCAGTTCGCCATAGATCATGAAAGGACAGACCGCACACCAAACCCGACCGACCAAGGGAAATCCCAGCAGGATTAGCGGCCACCACCATGCCCAAAATAAATTCAGGGCAAATTTGCGATCGCGCTGGGCCATGAATAAAATGGACGAA
>JAAUTE010000092.1 GCA_012031815.1 Chloroflexaceae bacterium | reverse complement strand
CCGGTTTCGCGGTGAGATAGTTGCGCTCAGCGCATACTCTCCTGGCTGTAGTTCAGCTTCGGGTAGCATGGCCGTGCGTTCAATGACGCAGAAAGGAGCCGTTAGGGGTTTGGTTGAGTCCTGCTCGCAAAAATCCCATTGCCAAGGCGCGATCGTGCAGCCACCGACTTTTATCTTTATTTTCTAGGGTTAAATCTTGATTTCCTCGATTTTGGTTCACTGAATTCAGGAGCGGTTCGCCATTTTTAATTTGTTTGTGCCAGGTAAGGATTACCAAACCCGATCGCAAGGCTTGCCAAGGGCCAATCCAGTAATAAGTAACCGGAATTGGCTGTCCGGGGGGCGCTTGGACGGGAATCTGCACTTGCTCTAAATGAATCTTCTCCAGGGTTTGTGGGAGAGGCTGTACTTCAACGGTCGGCAGCTTGCGGCGATACAGTTTTAATTGGCTAGCATCGGGCAAGTTCCACTGGTCTTGTAGCCGAAATTCTGGGCTTTCTTCGACAATTTCCTCGATTTTTCCTTGAGCAGCAGGAACCGAGCCGCGATCGCCATTTTTAGTCAGGAACCAATGGAGAGAGCGAGCATCCAGGGCAACTTCCCGGTCGCGAACCCCGACTTGACGGCCGAATACCTGAAAATTCGCCTGAGCGCCGTAGAAGGAAAAATTATGCTGATTGATTTCTGGCGTTGAAGGCAATACGCCTAGAGTTGTTTGTAAATAGGGTGAATTTGCCGTAATTGTGGCAATGACCTCGCCATGAGGCCACGGTTGACCGAGATAGGCTCGATGCTCAACGTGAGGGCTGAAAACTTGTGCTAGTGCCGTTCCTCCCACGGGAAACAAATTGATCGTCGCCAGCAGTAGGGCTAAACTGGCCGTTCCCCAGCGAATTCCTCTGTAATAGCGTCCCCGCCAGCTCAACAAGCCCACCGCTAAAATTAGCGATATAACCGGCAATAATGGCAAAATATAGCGAGCATCTTTGTTGATATTCAACGACGACAGCAGATAACCCCCGAACAGAAATAGTCCCAACCACCGCCAGGGTAACCTTGAAGTAAACTGCTTTAGCTGAAAATCTCGCGTTTTTCCCCAATAAATTAATATCCCCACCGCGGGAACCAGCAACAAGGGCCAAGACAGCAAGTAGGGCAAAATTTTGGCGTAATAAGTCCAGGCTTCAATGGTGTTAAGGGCCGGATCACCCTCCGCGATCGCCGAATCGAGGGTCGCCCGTTTGCCCGCCGTCAGCATCAGCAACCAATTGGTGCGATACCACGGCCCGAAGATCGCCACCGACAACAGCAAGGCACCGATGAGCTGAAACAGCGATCGCCAACGTTTCTGGGCAGCTCCGGTCACCACAACCCACAAAAGCGGTAAAAAAACAAAGAACAAAGCCGTTTGCTTGACCAAAAGCGCTAAACCCAACGAAAGCCCCAAGCCAATAGTCAAGCCCCAAGATTGAGTAGTATCAAGTTTCTTGGCCTCGGCTTGAACTTTAAACAATGTCAGTAGCCAAAATACCCAGGTAACTGCCGCCGTGAGCGGATAATCCAGCAAAAATTCCAAACGATAGCGATACAGTCCCGGCAGAAGCTGGCAAAGCAGCGCCGCGAGCAATCCCACCTCTGCCCTAAACAACGCGGCTCCCAGTCCATAAACCGCAATCAGTAATATGAGGCTGTAAAACGACAGCACCAACGAAGCCGCATCTGAACTTGCACCAAACAGATCGAGCCAGGGAACTGTCAAAGATAGTCAAAGGCGGTATTTTCGTGGACAATAGCCAAAAATTGCGCCACCACTCCCCATCCCACCAGTGAGGATTCTGTAGTGCCTGCCAGTAATTGAGCGCCCCATTCAGGTAATCTGCCTGATCCCAGGACGGAACCCCGTCATCAAGTTGAAACCACAGGCGATCGCCCAGGAATCCAGCCAGCCAGATTGCCAGTAAAATTAAATGATTTCTTGAAAGTTGGAACCGAGCAAATTTCATGCTTTCACTTAAAACGGGTCAAATTTTATCATTTGAGCAATATTTTCAGGAATTTGCAGCACTTCTTTTAATTAACTGCGGCGAGGTAGGAAGGCAGAAAAAACAGCAGACAAATCATACTCAGGATTATCTCGAATTAATAACTTAATCAACTGCAAGCGATCGCAAAAAGTGGGATTCAGACCAAATCGCTCCTGAAGATCGAGAAAGGTTAAAATTGTTGTGGCAATTGGGCGAGTGGCAACCATCCTCAGCTCCTAAATCTATCCAAGAGTAACTAACCACTGTCGTTCCATCTGTCATAATAATTGATGTAGCCCCAAAAAAATTGTCACTGAGTGCAATGACCCAAATTTCTCAGCAGGAACAAACTCAACCCGCCTTAGAATTGAAATACGGCGAGAGAGAAATCACCGAAGGACAGCTCATTACCTTTCCCAATCCCCGTCCTGGCCGCCGTTACACTATCAACATTACGCTGCCTGAGTTTACCTGCAAATGCCCTTTTCGGGGTATCCCGACTTCGCCAGCATTCACATCGCCTACTGCCCTGGTGAACGGGTTGTCGAGCTAAAATCCCTCAAACTTTACATCAATAGCTATCGCGATCGCTATATTTCCCACGAAGAGTCAGTCAACCAAATTCTGGATGATTTTGTCACTGCGAGCGAGCCGTTGGAAGTGACGGTTAAAGGCGATTTTTCCCCTAGGGGTAATGTTCATACAGTGATTGAAGTTCACTCTCGCCCATCAGATTCCCAGAAAAATACGTAGAACAAGCTAGGACAATGCCCATAGGGTTAATACAGTTTGGTTTGTCCTAACCATTATCCCTAGTTTTCCCCAGTTTCATGTCGTCAAGTCAACTAAACAGGGATCGTTTATTGCTACGAGCGCCGACTGTTTTTGAGAGCAAACTATGAAAAGCAAGCAATTTGCCAACACTGATATTACTATTAGTGCTATTGGCTTGGGAGCCATGCCTCTGTCCCTCAGTACTCGTCCCTCCCAATCCCAAGCGATCGCCGTAATTCACCGCGCAATTTCTCTCGGAGTTACCTTCATCGATACGGCAGATTCCTACTGTCAAGACGAACAGGACAAGCACCACAACGAACGGCTGCTAGCCAAAGCTTTGCAGGAATATCCCGGCGATCGCAGCAAGGTAAAAATTGCGACCAAAGGGGGCTTAATGCGGCCTAGAGGAGAATGGAGGCGTAACGGAAATCCTGAGCATTTGCAAAAAGCGATCCAATCAAGTTTTAAAGCTTTAGGCGGGAAAGAACCCATTTTTCTGTGGCAATACCATGCCCCCGACCCCGACTACTCCCTACAAGAATCTCTCAGACCCGTCAAACAAGCAGTAGACGCAGGATTTATCCGCTTTGTTGGCGTTTCCAATTTTTCCTGCGAACAAATTCAGCAAGCCCAGGAAATAGTAGAAATTGCCTCAGTGCAAAATCAATACAACCCCTGGCAACGTCAACCAGAATTGGACGGTGTTTTAGCCTACTGTGAACGGGAAAAGTTAACCTTCTTTCCTTATCGCCCCTTACGAGGACGCTATCAGGTCGGAACCCTAGCCGATGAACCCATTTTGCAAGAAATTAGTGCAGCCCATCAGGCTTCTGTCTATCAAGTTGTGTTAGCTTGGCTAATGGAAAAATCGCCTTGCATTGTTCCGATTCCTGGCGCTTCAAAACTATCCAGCATTGAAGATTCTGTCAGAGCTGTCAATGTGAAATTATCCCCCCAAGACCGGGAGAAAATCGACGGTCTCGCTCCCACAAAGTAGCATGACTAACTTTGCAAGCTAAAGAGCTTTTGCAATCGCTTGCGTACCCAAATAACGGGATTGCTGTCATCTTCCGCCTCGTCGAGTAAGCCTAGCTCTCGTAATTGTTGTTGACGCTGGGTAAGTTCTTCCTTGTGTTTGCTCAGTTCTTCAACAATAGCTTCATACAATCCTGAGTGTTCCTGGACGAGCTTTTCAAAATGGCTGCGATTGATCGAAAATAGAACTGTTTCTTCCAAGGCCCTTACAGTTGCTGTTCGAGGAATGCCTAGCATTAAAGATAATTCGCCAAAAAATTGACCGGCATTGAGAGAGGCAAGGGATTTACTGATTTTCTCGACAATGACTTCGACTGAGCCAGATAAAATGATGTAAAAGCATCTCCAGCGTCATTTTCATGAAACAAAATTTCTCCGGGTTTCAGTCGTTTAATATAGCCAATTTCAATGAGTTGTCTCAGCTCTAAATCGTTTAAACCACTAAAATAGGTAACTTGTTTGAGCAAATCCCGTATTTTTAACACTTTCAATCCACTGCTAGATTTGTCCGATGTCAGTACCGATGCTTTGCCGGGATCGGGGTTGGAGAACATACCCGAAACTGCTTCAGGATTTCGCAACCATAGCTCCTGCTGAGGAAGGGGAATTTGAATGTGTAATTGGCGGAAATTATAGTCAATAATAAAATTAAGCGAACTTCTAATTTCGTGGCGGCGATCGATGCGATCGATCCACACCCACAGCTCAAAATTCAGCGCACTTTCTCCAAAGCCAATAAAGATAACTTGAGGCTGAGGCTCCCGAACGACGCAGGGTTCCATATAAGCAGACCGCAATAATGCCTCGGTTACTAAAACCGTATCGCTGTCGTAAGCTACATTAACAGAAATGTGAATCCGGGCAACATAGCTCTCGTAACTCCAGTTAATTAAGCGATTTTCTGCCAATTGACTGTTGGGAACGATGACTTCACCCCCATCCTCAGTTTGGATTAAAGTAGACCGGGTAGAGATTTCTTTAACGTAACCTTCTAGCCCGTCAAATTCCACAAAATCCCCAGCACGAATATTGCGTTCAATCAGTAGCGTCAAACCGCTAACAAAATTTTTCGTAATGTCCTGCAAGCCAAAGCCAATACCGATACCTAACGCGCCTGCTAAAACTGCCAGAGACGATAAATCGAAACCTGTCGTTTGTAAAATAATAACAAACCAATCGTCCCGATCGCATAGCCTACTAAATTAGAAATTGCTTCGCGACTGCCCTGATTGATTCCTAGTTTAACCAGAAGTTTATTTCTTAGGAAATTTCGCAGAGAGCGAGTCATTAAAAAAACAACGACGAGGGAGAAAAGGAGTTGAAATAGAGCATTGAGTGATACTTCCGTATCGCCAATTTTAAACTCAATTTTTCTAAAGAGTTTGATAATATTATCAAAAAGCTGTCGTAAATCGATAAACATTGTTGGGGTCTAGTTTCACTGTTTATGCCAGTTGTTCAATTTAGATCTATAGATCTACGGGAAAATTTAAAGTGTAACTAATTTAAAAAAACAGCGTCAGCGTTCGACTAAAGCTCAAACCAGGGATGGGTTAGGGTAATGGGATTGATGAAATCAAAGACCTGCCCCCGCTTGACAAAGCCTAAAAAACCGTCATTTGTCGCTTCCGGTAATTCTCCCGGCTGATAGCCATACAGCCACATTTTAGCTTTGATCGTACTCGGAAGCTGAACTAACTCTTGATAGTGGGCATGAACGGTGGTGGGATGAGATAGGATTTCGCAGTCTTGAAAAACTACGTCTGCCCATTCATAGGCCTCTTGCATCAATTCCCACCGCAGGAGCGTATCAGTCGTTAAAAAAATTCTTACGCCATCCACTTCAAACCTAAGTCCGTAGCTGGGCATAATAAAATAGCCGCTGTCAATATGTACCAAGCGAATTAAGCTAAAGCAAATGTTTTCCCAACAAAATTGGTTGTCCCGCTCAATAACGCTAACCTTAAAATAAGTGTCTAAACTGGCAATGTCTCCACTGATATAGCGCATTCCACCAGAAAGGCGGCGTTCCCAAAGATCCGCAATTAATTCTTTGCTAATATAAATCTTGGACAAAGTACAGCGGGGGTCAAATTTGCGACTGACGCCCATAAATTCTAGTCCGCCGACGTGATCGGCATGGAGATGGCTAATATATATGTCTGTGATATCTAAGTAGGAAAACCCCGCTGCGTCCAGGGAAAAACGAATATCAGACCCGCAGTCAATCAGTAATTTGTTACCACGATCGTTAATCAGCAACAAATTAGACTGAAAGTTGTCTGCTCCCACGGTGAAGGCCGATCCCGAACCTAAAAACAGCAGTTTTGTCATTTTAATTAATATTTCCTCGGCATTGATCCCAATTCCTCTCTACCTTATTTTTCCCATTTTGTTAACTCTAACAACGATAGCGCTCCTTCCTTTTCCTGCCGTCGTTTCTCTTCAAGGGTGGTGCGTTGCGGCCAGTTCCAGGTAAAGATTGCTCAAATGGGTCTTGAGGTCGGGGGGAATGGCAGTAAAGTGCAGGCGCACGCCTTGAGACTCGCGACATTCCATTACCTTGGCATAGATGTCGTCATTGCACCCAGTAATGGACAAGAGATTCAGACGAATGTTGCACAGCGGAACTATGCGGGTTCTCTGACCCAAGGGACGGAGGATAGCCCCACTGGCAGACAGTTCTGTCAGTTGACCCTCAAAGTGGCGATCGCTGATATCCTTACCGTCTAATAGAGAATATTTCACGAAAATGGATTTATTGAGGGATAATAACTCTTCTTTTTGAGGTTCTAGGCTCAAATTGTAATTCGGGCGAGTAATTCCCCTAATTTCGTAAATTGTTAGCGGGCGCTGGACGCCTTTCGGTGTAACTTGCCGTTTATCCAGGGTGATAACCCCCGTGCCAATGGCCTGCAACGTCGTCTCAGCGGCTAAAATTTGGCCGCCGACGGTATAGGATTCAATGCGATAGGTTAAATTCACCTGAGAGCCGACCACACCGTATTTAGTGCGCTTTTCCGAGCCGAGATTGCCCACCACCACTTCTCCCGTGTTGATGCCAATGCCCATCTCTAGGGCCGGATAGCCCCAATCGGCTAATTGTTTATTAATCGGCTCCATCGCTAGCTGCATGGCGATCGCGCAGGCCAGGGCCCGCTCGGCATCATCGGGACGGGCAATGGGCGCGCCAAACAGCACCAAAATGCCATCCCCCATAAATTCGTCAATGGTGCCTCGATATTCAGCAATCACCTCGGCCATAGCCCCTAGATAAAAATTGAGGATGCGAACCACCTCTTCTGGCGGCAACCGCTCCGATAGGGCCGTAAACCCGCGCAAATCTGAGGTTAAAAGGGTAAGTTTGCGCCGCTCGCCCCCTAACTTCAACCCCTCGGCACTCTCTAGCAGGGTTGCCACAATCTCTGTGCTGAGATAGCGGCCAAAGGTGTGGCGAATTTGGCCAGCAGAACGGGCGATATAAGCAGTAATGCCTGCAAAAGCGCCAATAAATGCCAATAGAGGCGGGACGACGGGCAGCCACCAGCCTAGAAGGAAGGCCCCATAGGTTACGCTCAACAACAACAGGGCAGGCCAGGTATCCTGGAGGCTCCGCCAAAGGGAGGCGGGAACGTAACGCTTTTGCCAGGCCAGCGTCGCACCGATACCAGCCCAGAAGAAGATCCACAGCCCTTCTAGGGGTTCGGGCCAGGTGTCGATCAGAGAACGACGGTCTAGGGCAGCGCTAAGAATCTGGCTGGTGAGATTGGCATGGACTTCCACCCCAGCCATGCGCTGGGAGGGATTGGTGGTGTAAGGGGTTGCTACCGTATCCTTAAAACTTTCGCCCACAAACCCAATCAAAATGACGCGGTCTCGGCCCCAATCCGGGGCAACCCGCTCCTGAAGAATATCCATCATGGAAACGGTCTCAAAATGACCCCGATCGCCTCGATAATTTAGGAGAATTTGGTAGCCACCGGCATCGGCGTGGCTGTAGCCGCCATCGCGGGCTTCAAAGGGAGAAAAGATAGCGGAACCGAGCTGCCACCAATTGTTGGTGCCTGGTACGACTTCTAGGGAAATTCCTTCGGCTTCCAAGGACAGCGCTGCTAAGTACAGCCCAAAACTGGGCAAAGTCTCCCCAGATTGGGTGGTTAAGCTGAGGAATCCCCGCCGGATTTTTTGGTCGGGGTCGGTAATGAGATCGTTGGCTCCCACTTGTCCTTTGCTTTTGAGGACTTCCGGGGGGGCAACGGCGTCTATGGCGCGATCGCCAATGGCTTTTTGAATGCCCACTAAATTAGGCGTTGTCGCAAAAACCTGGTCTAGCTGCTTGCGGCCTGGTTCTACCGGCAAATCTCGGTAGATATCCAGCCCAATGGCCCTCGGCCCCATTGCCCTGAGTTTAGCAATTAGTTGAGCGTAGTCCCGGTCGGGAACGATCGCCTGACCAATTTCGCGAATGTCCGCTTCATCAATCCCCACAATGGCAATGCGATCGTCTGGGGGTTGGGGGGGCCGCCAGCTCACATAGGCATCAAAGGCAGAGAGTTCCAAGGCTTGCAGTCCTCCCAGCCAGCGTACCAGAACAATCAAGGCTGTAACTGACGGTGCGGCGATCCAGACGCCCCGCCAATCCCAAAGCCACTGTTTAATCTGCTGGTTCCTGCCTCGCTTCATTCCCGTACTCGTTCTAAGGATCACTGTTCAGAAAACGGTCGATGGCGTTGTCTTGGGAGTTTACCAGGTTTGATCAGGGGGCGCTGTTACTGAGGATGGCTACTAGGGGCGCGTTGAGAATCGCTTCGTCTTGAATGCCAACAGAAACCAGTAAATCTCGCCATTCCTGGGGATTGTTACTCTGTACCTGGGCCAGCATCGCTAAGGTTTCGCTCCAGACTGTGTACTGGGCGTAGAGCCGGGCCATTTCCAGGAATCCGCTGGTCTGGGCCAGGGTTTGTTTTTGCTCGGCATTCAGTTCCACCCGCCGCAGGCTGCCGGAGATGGATTCATCGCGGGTGCGATCGCCAGGATTGCAGATGAGGGAGAATTTCCAGCGGTAGAGCTGTTCCGGTTCGAGGACGGTCGTTTGGGGCAATTGCAAGCCGACAACGCCTCCCTGTTGGGGCAGGGCATAGTTACCGAGATAAATCCGCCGGCCCAGGCGATCGAGCAAGAGAAATTCGGCGTCGCTGGCCGTGGTTTTGGGAAGATAAACAAAAAGCTAGGCGCATTCAGTGTGGTGGTGGTTTCTCGGTCTTTTGGCAGCAGGGCGGTTAGGATCGCCCCCTGCTTCTCCGTACAAGTCCCTTGGTTACGAACGCCAGTAGCGGTTCCGCCGCGCCGACCCCCGCCCACCGTCCCCGCCGGGCCATTGCGCTGGGGAGCGGGTGGGAAGTTGAGGCTCACTTCCTGCTGGCTGGGTAATCCCGCGACGGGTAGGGCCGTGGCAGCAATACTGGTCATGATTACCCAAATGGCAACGATTTTATGCGTTTCATGGTAAAGTTTCTCCCCTCAAGCCATTTGCTATTTGATTTTTGCTCTGACACAGCTTCGCTAGCTAACTACGCTTTACGGATGGTTCATTTCCAATAAAGCTTGCTGACCCGCAAAGACTTAATCTTTGAGTCCGTTGGCGGTGGCGATCGCAGCTCCAGTTAGGGTAAATGCCCAGGAACTGCCAACTTTCTAAATTCTACCTTTTGGCCAGGAATTGGGGAAATTAGAGAGCCGGAGCCAGAGATAGGGGGTTAGGGACTCAACAACCATAACCAGAGGGGCAGGGTGAGCAATAGGCTCCCCGAACCCAGGGCCAGGGCGGTGACGGCCAGTTCGCGATCGAGGTGGTAGGCTTCGGCAATAATTAGGGTGGCGAAGGCAGGGGGCATGGCCATTTGCAGAACGATGGCTAACCGGGCGGAGGCAACAAGGGGAGTAAGACCGAGAAACCAAGCAAAAATCAGGGGAATCACCAGCATTTTGAGACTGAGGGGCAGTGCCGCCAGGGATAACTGTTCCCAGGAACGCAACTGGGCCAGCCGCATCCCAATCAAGAGCAGCGAGGAATAGAGAATCGTCCAGGCCGTCGCCTTGCAGAGGGTTTCCACGGTGGACGGGAGCGCGTACGGATTGAAACCAGAGGCCGACGGCGATCGCGTAGAGGCCGGGGGTGGAGAAAACGCCCTGGAGTAGGGGCAAAAAACGGGGAGATTGACCGCTAAAGTAGCAAGCAAGGGCAATCCCCAGGCTGTAAGCCCCGATGGTCGTGCCAATATCGTAGAAAACCGCCCAACTGAAGTAGGTTTCGCCCACCAGGGCCAGGGCGATGGGATAGCCGAGATAGCCCGTGTTGCCGAACATGGCCGCCAGGACAAAGCTCCCCTGAGCGGCCTTGTCGCTTCTTACCCCCAAAAAATGCGATCGCAGTCGCCAAACGCCCCAAGCCAAGCCGCAGCCAAAGAGCAGCGCCGTCACTGCCATCAACGGAGCCAGCCAAACTGAGCCGGAGAGATCGGCACGGCGAAAAAAGCCACGATACTGAGGGGAACACCAATCCAAAACAGAAAACGGCCCAGCCATAGGGAAACCGCTGGGGGTAGCCACAGACCTAAACCCCAGCCCAAAAGGACGCCGCCGCCCAGTTTTAGGTAAAGTTCGGCCAGTTGCGGAATCAGTGCAGTCATGGAAATACTCCGCAGCCAGTGGGCGCTAGAACAGCAATTCCTTAATCCTCAAGGCCTTGAGCCAACTGCTGCCAGGCTAGTTTCGCCGCGCCTACCATCCCCGCCTGATTGCCCAATTGCGCTTGAAGTAACTGCAATCCCAACCGCGAGCTGGGCAAGACCCGGCGTTCAATTTCGGCTAGGGCTGCGGGAAAGAAAAACGGCGCACTGGCACTAACGCCCCCCCAATGGCGATCGCCTCTGGGGTGAGAGTATAGATCAGGCTGGCTAGTCCCGCCCCTAAACGACAGCCGTAGGATTCCCAATAGGCCAGGGCGTCTTTGTCCCCTGCGGCCGCAAGCTGGCCCAATTCCTGGGGGTCTTTGCCCATTTCTCGCCGGATTGCCCGTACGGAAAGATACTGCTCCAGGGAGCCGCGATTGCCACTATTACAATCCGGCCCGTCAAAATTAACGGTAATTAAGCCCAATTCTCCCGCCGAGCCGTGACGACCCACAAACAGCTTGCCGTCTAAAATAATCGCCCCGCCTACCCCGGTTCCCAGGGTTAGCAGCAGGAAATCCTGAAACGCCTGCCCGGCTCCCAACCATAGCTCTCCTAGCCCGGCGCAATTGGCATCGTTGGCCAGAATGGTGGGCAAGCCGGTGTGTTCCTCCAGCCAGTCCGCTAGGGGGACATCCTGCCAGTTGTCTAAGTTAATGGCGACTCTGGCGATGCGTCCGGTTTCATCCGCCGGGCCGGGGGTTCCCACGCCTAGCCCCAAACAGTGCCCCGCTAGATTCAATTCCTTCACAGCCGCTGCGATCGCCGCTGCCACGGATTCTGGCGTAGCGGGCTGGGGAGTCCCCAGGGTAAGGGCTTGCAAACAAGTGCCATCCCGACGGAACCGCCCCAGCTTAATGGCAGTGCCCCCCAGATCGATGCCGATAACTTCTGCGGAGGTTTGGCGATCGCAATTCACGGCTGATGGGTGACCAATTGTTGGTATTCTTGCTCAGTATACAAGTCGGCGGTGCTTTCTAAGCGATCGAGGAAAACCAGGCCATTCAGGTGATCCAGCTCGTGCTGAAAAATTCTGGCAACAAAATCCTGGGGTTGGCGTCGTTGAGGCTGTCCGCGCAAATCCAAATATTCTATCTCAATTAGGGAATACCTCGGCACTAAACCGCGCCATCCCGGAACGCTCAGGCATCCCTCCCAGCCTTTGACTTCTCCCGTCCCAGCCAGCAGCCGTGGGTTAATCATCACCGTGGGTTCCATCAAGGGCGCGTTCGGGTAGCGCGCGTTCGGGCGAGACGCCATCACAAACAAGCGATAGGGGTGAAAAACTTGGGGGCGTGCCAGCCAACCCCATTTGTTCCGGCAATTGTCGCCAGCATTCCCTTAATCAAGGTTTCTAGGTCTAGATTTGTGTCATTCTCTACACTTTGCGCCTGCTGTCTTAGGATAGGATGACCCAGTTGAGCGACTGGTAAAAGTTCTTTCATGGATTTTCCCGTGACGAGTCGCGATCGCAAAAGAGCCATTACAATACTAATCTGCCCAATTGTCCTAAGAGCAGCCATCGCATTTTTTAGGATCTTAATGTTCGTCGTGGAGGTCGTCTAGGTGGAAACATCCCCCAAACAACTGTGGAGTCAAGTGTTAGAGCGCCTACAGGTACAATTGAGCCGCCCGACATTTGAAACCTGGATTAAGACGGCAACAGTTCAAGATTTACAGGAAAATTGCCTGACGATCTGCACGCCCAATCCTTTTTTTCTCAACCACTTGCAGAAGCACTACGTTAAAACCATTGCCGAGGTCGTCCAGGAGGTGCTGGGGCGGCCCGTGGAAATCCAAATTATTGCCGCCCAAGGTGAAAGCATGTCCCTGGTGGGCGACGGCGATAACGGTGCCGTGATGCTGGCCGATCGCCTAGACGAGTTGAGCTACGATCGCCTCAAACTCACTAAGCTTAATCCCAAATATACTTTTTCCCGCTTCGTCGTCGGCCCCACCAATCGCATGGCCCACGCCGCGGCCCTGGCCGTAGCCGAATCCCCAGGACGGGACTTTAATCCCCTATTTCTCTGTGGCGGGGTCGGGTTAGGCAAAACCCACCTGATGCAGGCGATCGGCCACTACCGCCTGGAAATTTCGGTAGAGTCCAAGGTGTTTTACGTTTCCACCGAGCAGTTCACCAACGATCTGATTGCCGCGATTCGCAACGATCGCATGCAGTCTTTTCGCGAACACTACCGAGCGGCTGATGTATTGCTAGTAGACGACATCCAGTTCATTGAAGGCAAAGAATACACCCAGGAAGAATTTTTCCATACCTTTAACACCCTCCACGAAGCGGGCAAACAGGTGGTATTAGCCTCCGATCGCCCCCCCAACCAGATTCCCAGCCTGCAAGACCGACTCTGCTCGCGATTTTCCATGGGATTGATTGCGGATATCCAGGTTCCCGACCTAGAGACCCGCATGGCGATCTTGCAGAAAAAAGCCGAGTACGAGAATGTGCGTCTGCCCCGTGAAGTGATTGAATATATCGCCAGCAACTACACCTCCAACATTCGGGAATTGGAAGGGGCTTTGATTCGGGCCATCACCTACATCTCCATTTCCGGGCTGCCGATGACGGTAGAAAACATTGCCCCCGTCCTCAATCCCCAAACCGAAAAAGTCGCCGCTGCCCCCGATACCATCCTCAATATTGTCGCCGACGCCTTTAAGGTGTCGGTCGAAGACCTCAAGAGCAACTCTCGCCGCCGCGAAATCAGCTTCGGCCGTCAAGTGGGCATGTACTTGATGCGCCAGCACACTGACCTCAGCCTGCCCCGCATTGGTGAAGAGTTTGGGGGCAAAGACCACACCACGGTGATGTATAGCTGCGAAAAAGTGACTCTATTGGCGAAAAAAGACCGGGAATTGAACCAGACCTTGCGCCAGCTTAGCGATCGCATTAATCTAACTAGCAGGAAGCAGCATTAGCCTCCTCGTGCGTAATGCGAGGGATTTCAATTCGATCTGTGGAAAACCAGTGGTGGGCGATCGCCGCCACGCCTATCCCCATGACCCATTGAATTGAGATGTTTTGGGCTAAATTGCCGCCTCCAGACAAAACTATTTGCCGTCAAATCTTGAGGGTTTTCCACAGGCTTTCCACAGCCTGTCATCTGCTGATAGCAAGACAAGGAAACCGTTAAGATTGACAACATTAAAAGTAGGTAATCAAGACTAGCATAAGGGGCAATGAAAATAACCTGCACGCAAAGCGATTTCAATACACATCTTTCATTGGTCAGTCGAGCCGTTCCCTCCCGTCCTACCCACCCAATTTTGGGCAATATCTTGCTAGAAGCCGACGCCCGGAACGGCTCAGTAAGCCTGACTGCTTTTGACTTGAATTTGGGAATCCGCACCAGCTTCAGCGCCACCATTCAAGAGGGCGGGACACTGACACTACCGGCAAAACTACTGGGCGATATTGTCTCCCGCTTACCCGACGGCGAAATCGCCCTCACTGCTGAGAGCCATTCCCCCGAAGAAGAGCTCTGGCGACCTGACC
>JAAUTE010000091.1 GCA_012031815.1 Chloroflexaceae bacterium | reverse complement strand
GGTGGGTGGTGGGCATGGTCTTCCAAACCCTGGGAGAGCAAAATCAAGTCGATCTTCTCAGGAAGGGGACGCGAAGTGCGTTTTTCTCCTTTGAATAACCAAGCCATGTTGCCGAAGGTTAAAGAACCCACCAGCCAGGGATCGAGAAGAATGCGCTGATCGGCGATCTCGATTAGCCAGGAATTGCTATCAAAATAGGTCAAATACATAGTTTCTTTGCCTGACACCTAACCTCATTTTAAGCATTCTTTACAGACCTTAACCTCTTCTCAAGCAGCGACGGGGATTTTAACTGGAAGCCCATCCCCACTCTCAGCAAGTAAAAAGGCGATCGCATTTTCTGCCAATTGCTCGAAACGAGGAGATTTTCCTACACAATGAGATAATTGATTTTCAAATTATGACAATCCGAGAACTCAAAAAGTACCTCCTTGAACATCGGGGCGATCGCGCAGCGTTTGAGGCATTCATGGATCGCCTAGACGCCCAACCCCAAGGAGAACTTCACGGAGAGGTAGACGCCGAGCAGTTCCGTCAACTTCTGGAAGCCCACCGCCACACCTAGGCTAAAAATCCCCCGCCCGAAGGCAGGGGACTTGATTAGTTAACTACTTGACGAGTAGATTCGGGTTTAGCCGAACTTACCAGCAGTAGAAGCAATTAGGAAAGCACCGTAGGTCAAGATATAGCCGATCGCAAAGTGAGCCAATCCAACTAAACGACCTTGAACGATGGACATAGCCACGGGCTTATCCTTCCAGCGAACCAGGTTAGCTAGAGGCGTGCGCTCGTGAGCCCAGACCAGCGTTTCGATCAACTCTTGCCAGTAACCGCGCCAAGAAATCAAGAACATGAAGCCCGTCGCCCAAACCAGGTGTCCGAAGAGGAACATCCAGGCCCAAACCGACAGGTTGTTCATGCCGTAGGGGTTGTAGCCGTTGATTAGCTGAGCAGAGTTTGCCCAGAGGTAATCCCGCAGCCAGCCCATCAGGTAGGTAGAAGATTCGTTGAACTGAGCCACGTTACCCGACCAGATGCCCAGATGCTTCCAGTGCCAGTAGAAGGTCACCCAACCAATGGTATTCAGCATCCAGAAGGCAGCCAGGTAAACCGAGTCCCAAGCAGAAATGTCGCAAGTACCGCCACGACCAGGGCCGTCGCAAGGGAAGGCAAACCCGAAGTCTTTCTTATCCGGCATCAGCTTAGAACCACGAGCGTCCAAAGCACCTTTAACCAGAATCAGGGTGGTGGTGTGCAAGCCCAGCGCGATCGCGTGGTGAACCAGGAAATCCCCAGGGCCAATGGTCAAGAACAGAGAGTTGGTGCCGTCATTAATCGCAGCCAACCAGCCGGGCAGCCAAGCCGCACCAGCAGTAGAAGCAACGCTATCGGCGTTAGAGAGCAGGGTATCAAACCCGTAGAGGACTTTGCCGTGGGCTGCCTGAATAAACTGGGCGAACACAGGCTCGATCAGGATTTGCTTTTCAGGAGTACCGAAAGCAACCACTACGTCGTTGTGAACGTAGAGACCCAGGGTATGGAAGCCCAAGAACAGAGACACCCAGCTCAAGTGAGAGATGATGGCCTCTTTGTGCTGTAGAACGCGATCCAGTACGTTACCCCGGTTTTGCTCAGGATCATAGTCCGTACCAGGAAAATCGCACCGTGAGCAAACGCTCCCAGCATGATGAAACCAGCAATGTACTGGTGGTGGGTATACAGCGCCGCTTGGGTGGTGTAAGCCCGACCCATGAACACGTAGGGAGGCAGCGAGTACATGTGCTGCGCTACCAACGAGGTAACCACGCCCAGTGCCGCCAAAGCAAAGGCCAACTGGAAGTGGAGGGAGTTGTTCATGGTGTCATAGAGACCTTGGTGGGGCAGGTTGAACTGTCCTTCCGTTTCCCGACCAAAGAACTGCTTGGCATTCACCATGTCCTTGATGCTGTGACCCAAGCCAAAATTGGTGCGGTACATGTGACCCGCAATGATGAAGATAACCGCGATCGCCAAATGGTGGTGAGCCATGTCGGTCAGCCACAGGGATTCGGTTTGCGGGTGGAAACCACCGAGGAACGTCAAAATCGCCGTGCCAGCGCCCTCAGCCGTGCCGAAGACATGGTTAGCCGTGTCGGGGTTCTGAGCATAAACACCCCAGTTGCCCGTGAAGAACGGCGCCAAACCCGCCGGGTGAGGCGGCGTGGTCAGGAAGTTATCCCAGCCCACATGCTGGCCGCGAGACTCAGGAATGGCTACGTGGATCAAGTGACCCGCCCAAGCCAGGGAGCTAACCCCAAACAAACCTGCCAGGTGGTGGTTCAGGCGAGACTCGGCGTTCTTGAACCAAGACAGGCTCGGACGGAACTTGGGTTGCAAGTGCAGCCAGCCCGCAAACAAGAACACGGCCGAGAGGATTAGCAGGAAAACAGCACCCTGGTACAGGTCATTGTTGGTGGTCATGCCAATGGTGTAGAACCAGTGGTAAACCCCAGAATAGGCAATGTTGACCGGGTTAGTCGCGCCGCCTTGGGTGAAGGCATCCACCGCAGGCGCACCAAAATGGGGGTCCCAAATCGCGTGGGCGATGGGGCTGACATTAAGAGGGTCTTTAATCCACTGCTCGAAGTTACCCTGCCAAGCAACGTGGAAAAGAGTGCCAGAAGTCCACAGGAAGATGATCGCTACGTGGCCGAAGTGGGAGGCAAAGATCTTTTGGTAAAGATTTTCCTCGGTCATGCCATCGTGGGATTCAAAATCGTGGGCTGTGGCAATCCCGTACCAGATCCGGCGAGTTGTCGGGTCTTGGGCGAGATCTTGGCTAAACTTCGGAAATTTAGTTGCCATAGCTTTTGCCGGAAAGTCTCCTTATTAGGGAAAAGTGAGGCTTGATGCCTCCATGCTTTCGTTAAGAGCGACCCCTGGAACCCAATCGCTCCAGGCGATCGCTGGTCTAAATGCGGCTTTCTATCAGGTATTGATAGCACAGATTGCCGTTTTTTCCCCCAGACCCGACGGTCTAGGGAGCGCCGCGAAGCCCTAGCCGCTAACAGCAATAATGCGAGCAAGGAAGAAGGCCCAGGTAGTCACAATACCGCCGAGGAGGTAGTGAGCCACCCCAACCGCACGACCCTGAATAATGCTCAGCGCGCGAGGCTGGATGGACGGAGCCACCTTCAGCTTGTTGTGGGCCCAGACGATGGACTCAATCAGCTCTTGCCAGTAGCCGCGACCGCTGAACAAGAACATCAAGCTAAAGGCCCAAATAAAGTGAGCGCCCAGGAACAGCAGGCCGTAAGCAGACAGCGCCGTTCCGTAGGAGTTGATCACCTGAGAAGCTTGCGCCCATAGAAAGTCTCGCAGCCAGCCATTGATGGTCAGCGCGCTAGTGGCAAAGTTGCCAAAGGTGATGTGGGAGACAGTGCCGTCGGGAGCCACCGTTCCCCAAACGTCCGACTGCATCTTCCAGCTAAAGTGGAAAATCACAATCGACAGGGAGTTGTACATCCAGAACAAGCCGAGGTAAACGTGATCCCAACCAGAAACCTGGCAGGTACCGCCGCGGCCCGGGCCGTCGCAGGGAAACCCAAAGCCCAACTCAGATTTGTCGGGAATCAGGCGAGAGCTACGGGCATACAGGACGCCCTTGAGGAGGATCAGCGCCGTTACGTGAATGGTAAAGGCGTGGATGTGGTGAACCATGAAGTCAGCGGTTCCCAGGGCGATCGGCATCATGGCCACTTTGCCAGCGACAGCGACAATGCCGCCACCGAAGGCATAGCTAGCGGGTTCGATCGCATTGGGCGCGGTTGCCCCGGAGCCAGGGTATGCAGGTTTTGCACCCACTGGGCAAACACAGGTTGCAGTTGAATGGCCGTATCCGAGAACATGTCTTGGGGACGACCGAGGGCGCGCATGGTGTCGTTGTGGATGTACAGGCCGAAGCTGTGGAAGCCCAGGAAGATGCACACCCAGTTCAAATGGGAAATGATCGCATCGCGGTGGCGCAAAACGCGGTCAAGGACGTTATTAACGTTCGTGGCCGGGTTATAGTCGCGCACCATATAAATTGCGCCGTGGGCGCCAGCACCGACGATCAAGAATCCCCAATCCACATGTGGTGCGTGAACAAGGACAACTGTGTGGGGTAGTCCGTTGCCAGGTAGGGATAGGGCGGCATGGCGTACATGTGGTGCGCCACAATAATCGTCAGAGAGCCAAGCATGGCCAGGTTAATGGCGAGCTGAGCGTGCCAGGAGGTGGTCAGCACTTCGTAGAGTCCTTTGTGACCGGTGCCGCCAATTAGCAGCGGGTCTCTGTGGTTCTCTAGGATCTCCTTGATGCTATGACCGATGCCCCAGTTGGTACGATACATGTGTCCCGCAATCAGGAACAGCACCGCGATCGCCAAGTGGTGGTGAGCCGTATCCGACAGCCAGAGGCCGCCCGTAACGGGATTCAAACCGCCCTTGAAGGTCAAGAAGTCGGAGTAAGCCGCCCAGTTGAGGGTGAAGAAAGGCTTCAGACCCTCGGCAAAGCTGGGGTACAGCTCCGTCATCAGGCTGCGATTGAGAATAAACTCATGGGCAGCGGAACGTCTTGGGGAGCGACGCCGGCATCCAACAGCTTGTTGATCGGCAACGAGACGTGGATCTGGTGACCTGCCCACGACAGCGACCCCAAGCCCAGCAACCTGCCAGGTGGTGGTTGAGCATCGACTCCACGTTCTGGAACCATTCCAGTTTGGGAGCGCGCTTGTGGTAGTGGAACCAGCCAGCGAAAATCATCAACGCCGCCATCACCAGACCGCCAATGGCAGTGCAGTAGAGTTGATACTCATTGGTGATACCGGAAGCCCGCCAGAGCTGGAAGAAACCAGAGGTAATCTGGATACCGTGGAAGCCACCGCCGACATCGCCATTGAGGATGTCTTGACCGACGATGGGCCAGACCACTTGAGCGCTGGGCTTGATGTTAATGGGATCGCTCAGCCAAGCTACGTAATTGGAAAAACGAGCGCCATGAAAGTACATGCCGCTCAACCAAACAAATACGACTGCCAGGTGGCCAAAGTGAGCGCTGAAGATTTTCCGGGAAATATCTTCTAGATCGCTCGTCTGGCTATCGAAATCGTGCGCTTTGGCATGCAGGTTCCAAATCCAGGTGGTGGTTTTGGGCCCCTTTGCCAAGGTACGGTCAAAATGACCCGGTTTGGCCCATCTTTCAAATGAGGTCTCAACCGGATCATTATCAACCACAACCCTGACTTTTGCCTCGCGCTCAGGAGGACTAATCGTCATGAGGGGGTCTCCTCTCTCGACAATGAACTTAGCGTTTTTTTGAACAGGGTTCTAATCAACAAAGGGAAAGTGCCAGGGAATTAACCAAGCTTTCCTCTTAATTTAGCGCAGCATGCCCGTTCTAGTTAAGTTCCAGGCATCAGCATTAACTTAGATAATAAGGGGTAGGCTTCTGTTGCACCGGAAGCCCTTAACAATATTTAAATTTAGCTCAATTCTTGATGACAAAAGGCTTGCAGCCACCCCCTGATCCGTCAAATGTCAAGGGAAAACAAATTATCTTTACAAATTGCAATAATTGTTTCAGGCGCGATCGCCGTTGGGCAAGGGGAGAGACGGCCGGCTCAATTCTCGCCATTCTTGACAAAGTGACCCCTTGACCGTCTAATTTTTGCGGCTAAAAAGTAGGCCTAATTTTCGATATATTGCCTTATGAAGAGCATAGAAAAAAATCCATAAACAATTTCACTAGAGGAGGAAAAAACTGAGTGTTAGCTAGCAATCACAAAACGCTAAAGAGAGTCCTTTGGGCTGTCCTTTTATTTTTTTGCTTTAATTTGGCCTTAGCTGGCTGTTCTGAGCGCTCCCAATCCAACCGTTCTGCCCAGGAAGCGATCGCGCCTAGGGGGCCGAAGCTCACTGAAGTTGCACCGCCGTCGGTACTGAGCGAATTGACGACGGAATTGGCATCCCATCAACCCCAATTGTCCATTCTCTCTCCCGAACCAGAGGCCATCATTGCCGCCACCGAGGTTGAAGTCAAGCTCCAGGTGCAGGATTTACCCCTTTTTGAAAATGAGGAACTCCATCTAGGGCCGTGTTTTAGAGCTGATTTTAGATAATCAACCCTATCAAGCAGTCTACGACGCTACCCAACCCATCGCTATCAAGGATTTAGCTCCTGGAACCCATACCCTGCGAGTTTTTGCAGTTCGTCCCTGGCACGAAAGTTTTAAGAACGAAGGAGCCTATGCCCAGAGGACTTTCCACATCTACACAAAAACCCAAGAAAATAACCCCGATCCCGCCTTACCGCTGCTGACCTACAACCAGCCCCAGGGTCACTACGGAGCAGAACCGATTATGCTGGATTTCTATTTGACCAATGCGCCGCTCCACTCGGCTCAGACCACTTCTGCGGATTCTGCTGCCGATTGGCGCGTTCGAGCCACAATTAACGGGCAAAGTTTTCTGCTGGATAGCTGGCAGCCGATCTATCTGTCGGGCTTTCAGCGGGGTAACAACTGGGTCAAGCTGGAATACATCGACGGGCAAGGCCAGGCGATCGCCAACGTTTTTAATAACACCGCACGCATTATTACCTACGAGCCGGGGGGACAGGACACGCTCTCAAAGCTGGTGCGCGGAGAACTAACCGTTGCCGAGGCCAGGGGCATTGTCGATCCCAATTACCGACCGGAGCGATCGCAAAACCGGCCCCTAGGGAAGAAATCGTACCGCAGGCGACTACGGAGGGAATTCCTGCCCCCGAACTACCGGAAGAAAAGGCTGAGACAGAGCAAAAAGAGCAGAAAGAGGCAATTTCATCGGTAACAGCTCCAGAATTAGTTCCCCCAGCGGAACCAGCCCCAGAGCCGCAAGCCCCGGAAAGTGCGCCTATTGCGCCAGCAATTCCTGCTAATCCAACTCCAGCGGAACCCGTACCGAGCAGTCCAACCGCAACGGTTCCAGAAACTTCTGCACCTACCCAACCTCAGCCCAAGGGTAAGGGAAGATTCCTAGGCCGTTTCCGAGGCAGCAAAGCGGCTCCCAGTCTGCCGAAACCAAGTTTGCCGGAAATTGTTACACCTCCGGCGGAAGTAACGCCACCAGAAACCCCGGAGCCATCAACTTTAGAGGAATCTTCTCTCCCTGAAGAAACGGCCGCCATTCAATTAGAATCCACACAGGATTTACCGGAGTTAAACGCCGAAGAATCCTCCCCATCGGTCGATGCTTCTCCAGCGCTTAATTCTCCTTCAGAACCTACAACTTAAGATGTTTCCTTTTTGAACTCTAGGTAGAGATAGGGAAGTTAGATTCGTAAATAATATGAGTTAACAAAGCCATACTATTTGCGAGTCTGACCCAAACCCTATCAGAAAGGCGAGTTGAAAATGCGAATTAATAAGCTAAAGTCCGCTGTCGGTATCGGTTCTGCCCTGTCTCTTTTGGCGATCGCCACAGTGCCCGCGATCGCAGAATTGCCTCAAGAAGAAACTCTGGCAAGTCAATTTCAAGGACACGAGACTCGCCCAGGCGGAGAGCTGTTGCGAATTAGTAACTACATCCTGGCAGATGAAGGCTATGATGTCGAGCCTGCGACTATAATCACAGATTCGACGAGCGGCAATCTTAATGCTCAAATCAATCCCTCTCCCACTTCGCCAACTCAAACTCGTCCCTCTACGAACTCACCCAGCCAAACTCAACCCTCTACAAACTCGCCCGACCAGAATCGAATTAATGATGTCCGTCCAGATGATGGTCGTGGCGTTAATTCGATTAGTCCAACCGCCCCAGAGTCTGAAGAAAATCGCGGTACGGGCAGCAATAACCGAAACAATACCCCAAATAATACCAATCCTAGTACGGGTGGAACGAACCAAAACAGCACTCCATCCAACACAAACCGTTCCTCTACGGGAACCAATCAACAAACCCTAAATGAGAACCAACGAGCTTACGACGAATACGAAGGGTTTAGCAACGATAGTAACCGTCGCGTCTACGAAAATGACCGGAGTATTAACGAGCGCCCCGGTACATCTAATAACGTCAATGACACTAATAATAACCAGCCCGTAAGAGGTCTTTGGTAACTGTAAATCAACCTTTCTTTTTTGCTTCCTGTGTTAAAATGCGTGAGCATTTTTCTAGTCAGTTTCCCGCTCCTCAATCAGCTAGGGTGCAAATACGGCTTAAGATGTTCTTTCTTTGAACTCTGGGTAGAGATAAGTCCGCTAGATTTGCACCTAAGATTGAGCTAGAAATTTCCAATTTATTTGCGAATCCAATTTTCCCCAACTCAAAAAGGCGAGTTAAAAATGCGAATTAATAAGCTAAAGTCCGCTGTTAGCATCGGTTCTGCCCTATCTCTGTTGGCGATCGCCACAGTACCTGCGATCGCAGAATCCCCTCAGCAAGAGAATCTTGTAAGCCAACTCCCAGGTCAGGAAACTTCCCCCCAAGCGGAAGAGGAGCAAGAGGAGCCGATGAGAGTGGGTAAATACATTTTGGGAGAAACAATTAATCAAGACGGCGGCATTATTTTCGTCAAAGTTCCCGGTGAAGATGGAACCGTTATTGTAAGTGGCAGCGTACCTCTCAATTCGACAGTACTGCTAACTCGCAATGATGAAGGCAAATATGAATTTGAAGGCCCGGCGAACCCCCCCCTGGTTGATGACGCTGATTGAAAACTACAATGTCGATCCCAATGCTGCTGTCGGTAGCGATCTCAATGCCCAAGGCAGCGAGCCTTCTACCAGCTCCTCAGATCGGGCTGGAACCGACGATGACAGCGTGAATAACCCAGGCCGCAGTCGTACTAACGCCAGGGAACAGACTGCTCCTCGGTTTGAGAACAATAGCTCTGGCACGAGTGGTAATAACAATCAAAACCGTTCGTCATACAAACCCATCAAGCAATAGCGAAGTTGATGGAATTGATGATGCCCGCTATGACAATCAGCGGGGCACTCGTGGGATTAATCAGCCAATTGATTCTCAGTCTGGCAACAACAATTCCCGTGGCAGTATGGGCGATAATACGCGGGGAGTTAATCCTAGCAATAGTCAAACCGGCACCAACCGATCTGTGACGGGAACGCCCCAACAACAAACCCTCAATGATAACGACAACCGTCGCGTCTACGAAAACGATCGCAGTATTAATGAGCGCGATGCTGATACGACCAATAACAATAACCAGCCGGTAAGAGGTCTTTGGTAATTCTTCGCTCTCATTTCTTTTTTGCCTTCTATGTAAAACATGGGAGGTTTTTCGTTTTTGTGCCAGGCTAATTTCGATCGCGTTCTGGATAACGGCGCGATCGCCAACAGTCGTTTTCTACTGGGGTTGATTGAGTTCCAGCAATCCAGGAGGTGGCAGAATTTCTAGCCGTTTTGCCGCCAGATCGACCACGGGGACGATTTCTTTAACAAAGGGAATGTAAACCTGACTCAGGGACTGGGGATCTTGACTAGACAAGGCGGTGGCGTGGAGTTTCACGGCCAACAAATCGTTGCCAGCCCAATAAATATCCACCACAACCCCCAGATTTTTCCCAGTTTGCTGGTGATAAACCGCCAATCCGATCAGTTCGCTCACGTGATATTCCTCCGCCTCCAACTGGGGGCGATCCTGTTTGGCGACCCACAATTTCCCGTTCCGCAAGGCTTCCGCTCCAGCGCGATCGCAAACCCCTGCCAGCCCCACAACGTACAAATTCTTACCGGGCAAATAGCGGCCCTGACGCAAGGCGATCGCCTGCAAGTGAGAGCTGTTGGGAAGCTGGAGCCAGCGCTTGCCCGGTTTAGTAAAGCGTTCGGGAAAATCGGAGTTAGGATAAATCCGCACCTCGCCCCCCAACCCCTGGGCCGCCACAATCGTGCCAATTTCCAGCCAATCCTGCCAATGAGGCTCTTCAATCCGCTCTAGAGATGCCATACCTTGACTCACGATTAATCCCGCCGCCAGGAAATTTTTTCTGACTTCTAAATTTTGACTTTTATTCAGCTTAACCCTGCTTAAGATGGGATTGAGCAAGGAGCAGTGAGGGGATTTCGTGGCCTGGCAAGTGGATTTTTATCGCCGTCCGTTAATAGATGAGCAGGGACAGCCCCTGTGGGAATTGCTGGTTTGCAGCGATTCTCTGGCTTATAGCGCTTGGTGCCCCCAAGCCCAAGCAAGTGCTGACTGGCTGGTAGCCCAACTGCCCCAAGTTGCCGCCCAACTGCCCGATCGCCTCCAGGTGTTTCGGCCCCAATCCCTGGGTTTATTGGAACTGGCCGGACAGCGATTGGGAATCAAAGTCGAAGCCACGCGCCGCACGCCCCTGCTCAAAGCAGAATTACAGCGCCGAGCCGCCGACTATGCTGGGCCAAGTCAAGCTTACGACCCCCTAGCCCTGGAACAGCCGCCCCCTCAAGCCCTACCGGAATCCCTCTGGGGCGATCGCTGGCGATTTGGGAGCTTGGCAGCGGGAGCCATTGTGCCCATTTTTCAAGACCGACCCATTCCCTGTTTGGAGATACCCGCCGAATTGGAACCGCTAAATTTGGGCATTGCCTCTGACCTGGCGGTTCCGGGGGTCATTATCGATGGCGGCCGTCATTCCCTAGGGCTGGCTCGATGGTTACAGGCAGCCAATCCCGCGGCCCTTAACTACATTCCCACCGAGGTTGGGCGATCGGGAGGACTGATTTTGGCAGCCGGATTGGTCGATCGCTGGATTTTGGCCACCTTTGAAGACCCGGAAATTGCCCGTGCCGCCGAAGTTTACGAGGAGCGCCAGCAAACGGCCCGCGGCCTCCACTTTCTGCTGGTGCGACCCGATGAGTCCGGCATGACCTATAGCGGTTTTTGGCTCTTGCAAGCGGTTTAAGGGGAGGAAACGCGGCAAATCGAACGTGGCGGCGGCAACCTGGAGCGGGCATTCCTCCATACCAAAACCTTGCCCCCATCCGCTAAAATCTTTAAAGAAACTTCAATATTATAGATACGTTAAATCAGGGAACCTCATCATGTCTCTTCCCATTCGCAACGTTGCGATTATTGCCCACGTTGACCACGGTAAAACCACGCTCGTCGATGCGCTCCTCAAGCAATCCGGGATTTTCCGAGAAGGAGAGGAGGTTCCCGATTGTGTCATGGACTCTAACGACCTGGAACGGGAACGGGGCATCACGATTCTCTCTAAAAATACCGCCGTTCGCTACAAAGATACCCTAATCAATATTGTGGATACCCCTGGTCACGCGGACTTCGGAGGCGAGGTGGAACGGGTGCTGGGCATGGTCGATGGCTGCGTGCTCATCGTGGATGCCAATGAGGGCCCAATGCCGCAAACACGCTTTGTACTAAAAAAAGCCCTGGAGAAAGGGTTGCGCCCCATTGTCGTGGTTAACAAGATTGACCGCCCCAACGCCACCCCCGACGCAGCGGTGGATAAGGTGTTCGATCTGTTTGTGGAGCTGGGAGCTGACGACGATCAGTGCGATTTTACGACCCTGTACGCTTCGGGGTTGCAGGGTTACGCCAAGGCGACCGTTGATGACGAACCCGTGGATATGCAGCCCTTGTTTGAAACTATTTTGCACCAGGTTCCGCCCCCAGCCGGTGATCCTGAACGTCCGCTGCAATTGCAGGTAACGACCCTGGATTATTCGGAATATTTGGGGCGCATCGTCATTGGTCGCATCCACAACGGCACATTGAGAGCGGGACAGCAAGCGGCCTTGGTTAAAGAAGATGGCAGCATCGTTAAAACCAAGATCGCCAAGCTATTAGGGTTTGAAGGCTTGCAGCGGGTGGAACTCCCAGAGGCTTCCGCTGGCTATATCGTCGCGGTAGCTGGCTTTAGCGATGCCAATATCGGCGAAACTATTACCTCCGTGGACGATCCCCAGGCGCTACCCCTGATTAAGGTTGACGAACCGACCTTACAGATGGCCTTTTCGGTGAATGATTCGCCCTTTGCGGGTCAGGAGGGAACGTTTGTAACTTCGCGCCAACTCCGCGATCGCCTGATGCGGGAGTTAGAGACCAACGTGGCCTTGCGGGTGGAGGAATCGGATTCGCCGGATCGCTTTATGGTGTCGGGACGGGGGGAATTGCACCTGGGGATTTTGATTGAAACTATGCGCCGGGAGGGTTACGAGTTTCAGGTGGCCCAGCCGCAGGTGATTTACCGCGAAATTAACGGCCAGCCCTGCGAACCTTTTGAGTATTTGGTGTTGGACGTGCCGGAGGAATCCGTGGGCGGCTGTATCGAACGCTTGGGCCAGCGCCGGGGAGAAATGCGGGACATGCAGGCGGGCCAGGGCCGTACTCAGCTTGAGTTTGTGATTCCGGCTCGCGGACTGATCGGTTTCCGGGGTGAATTTATTCGCCTGACCCGTGGGGAAGGGATCATGAACCACAGTTTCCTGGAGTATCGCCCCATCTGCGGCGAGGTGGAAACCCGCTACAACGGCGTGATGATTGCTTTTGAGGAAGGGGTAGCGACCTTCTACGCCCTCAAAAATGCGGAAGACCGGGGTGTGTTTTTTATTGGCCCCGGAACCAAGGTTTACAAGGGCATGATCGTCGGGGAACACAACCGCTCGCAGGATCTGGAAATCAATGTCTGCAAGACTAAACAGCTCACCAACCACCGCTCGGCCACAGGAGACGAACTGGTGCAGCTACAAACGCCGGTAGACATGAGTTTGGAGCGGGCGTTGGAGTATATTGGCTCCGATGAGTTGGTTGAGGTGACGCCGGAATCGGTGCGCTTGCGGAAACTCGCCAAGAAACTAGCCAAGCGTTAATCAGTCTTGATAATTTACAGGGGCGATCGCAATTCCTCATTTCCGGGGTGCGATCGCCTTTTCAGTGAGGGGTCTCAGCCGACAGCGATTGGGGCAGCCAATTTCTGGCTAGGGCTTGTTCCATATCCCATCTATTCTCAAGTTTTATCATCGATCGCACTTACCAAATGGTTTGGACATGGGAATAATTTAAAATCTTGACATCGCAAGTTATGAGCGGAATTTTATACCTTCGAGCGATCGCCACTAAAATTCTGTCTGCTGGATCTTTATGAAAATCTCCGGGCAATTGGGTGCTTGCGATCGCATCGATTGGGGATAGAGGCTCAATAACGATACCTGAATGAGTCTTGGCTAAGCCATACCATTCAAAAATAGGGAATGGCAAAATCAATTTGTCGAGACTGGATTTAACGGCTATTTCCCAAACAGAAATTGCCGAAACCAACAATCCATATTTGGCTTCTTCCGCCCGAATAACGATCTGAGCAGATGTTGATAGTTGACTGGGATCGTGGAGTATCCAAAGCCAAATATGAGTATCAAGCAAGATCATTCTGCTAGAGCGTCCCAAAGGTCAGGCATTGGTTCATCAAAATCACCGGCGATAGTAATGGGTTTTCCTCTTAGCGGGTAGTGACTTTGGGGAGAGGTTGTTGTCAAAAGGAGAATTCGAGCAACAGGAGAGCCATTCCGCATAACAATCGCTTCAGATTGACTAGCCGCAATCTCGTTAATAATTTCATTTAGCGAGATATCAACTTCAAATATATTCAACAAAATCGTTTCAATTGTTTGGATATAAGCTTTCTGGGGAGTATTGGTGGGAAACGTTATCGTTGCCGGAGCTGATGCAATTCGCTCCCCGCGTTCGATGAGAATTTGTTGCTCTAGTTCGTTTAACTCGGCATCAGATAGCGCTTTTAAATTTAAATTAATCATGAAAACCGTCCCTCCCGTCTTCCTAAATAATACCCTTAACGCCAGGTTCCAGCGAGCGACAGCCTTTGACCAGCACTGATTGACTAGGAAGAGAGAGTTTCACTCGCCGATCGCCAAACGCCTGGC
Source organism: Chloroflexaceae bacterium (assembly GCA_012031815.1). GTDB lineage: Bacteria > Cyanobacteriota > Cyanobacteriia > Cyanobacteriales > JAAUTE01 > JAAUTE01. Next base: position 203 of record JAAUTE010000091.1, on the reverse strand, counting down.
CAAATTCGGGGCAACTCAGGCCGCGATCGCCCTGGGATGAGGTTTTGGGGTTCGCGATCGGGGTTTCAGGTGCGGCAAGTCACGCTTTAGTTGCGGTGATTCACGCTTCAGTTGCCATGACTCACGCTCAATTGCCATGACCTCACGCTACATTGCCATCTGACCGCTAAGTTGACCGATGGACGTCGACGCGATACGTGCCA
>JAAUTE010000090.1 GCA_012031815.1 Chloroflexaceae bacterium | reverse complement strand
GCTATGCCTTGATTTATCATGGCTGCCGGGATTGTGTCTGTGTTTTTGTATTGGTTTGACCGTCGCAATTCTGGTTTGGCAAAGTCGCAATATTTTGTTTGGGCTGTCGAAAGGGGAAAATCGCAGCTTGCCCGACAGATTATAAAAATTCGTGCTGCCGGGCCAAAACATCGCCTCTGGCGTCAGGTTTGCCGCAAATAGAGCAGCTTAGCGGCTGTAAAGCTGGGTCAAAGCGATAAGACGTTGGCTCACTGGTGTCAATTGCTCGGAACTTTCGTAGCGCCAGCGCCAATTTCCGGCATTGGTACTGGGATCGTTCATGCGAGCGCTATTATCCAATCCCAGAAGATCTTGCAGTTGGACGATGGCTAAATCCGCAACAGAGGCAAAGGCCAGGCGCAACAACTCCCCATTAATTTCCTGAATTTCCGCCGGGGAAGCATCGCCTAGATAATTGGCTAAAAATTGTTTTTCCCTGTCACTGGCTTGCCGCCACCAACCGATCGCCGTATCGTTGTCGTGGGTTCCAATATAAACGGCACAGTTTTTATCGTAATGGTGGGGTAAATAAACATTGCTAGCATCTCCCCCAAAAGCAAACAGCAATACCCGCATTCCCGGAAAGTCAAAATAATCGCGCAACTTTTCGACTTCTGGGGTAATAATACCCAGATCTTCTGCTAAGACGGGCAAGCTTCCCAGGCGATTTTTGAGGGTTTCAAAAAAGTCAAATCCAGGGGCAGTAATCCACTCGCCGTTAATGGCATTACTCTCTCCCGCCGGAACCTGCCAGTAGGCTTCAAACCCCCGAAAATGATCAATGCGGACGATATCTACATATTGCAGCGTTGCCTGAAAGCGCCGAATCCACCAGTCGTAATTGCGCTCTTTGAGTCGCTCCCAATCGTAAACCGGATTGCCCCACAGTTGTCCGGTGGCGCTAAAGTAATCAGGAGGAACCCCAGCAATATAGGCGGGTTCTAGAGACTGGGAATCGAGCTTAAACAGATCGGGATGCGACCACACATCGGCGCTGTTGTAGCAAACATAAATAGAAATATCACCAATAATTTGAATGCCCCGATCGCCGGCATAATTTTTGAGCGATCGCCACTGTTCAAAGAAGGTAAACTGCAAGAATTGATGATAGGCAATTTGCCCTTGAAACGTTGCCTGAGCAGCCCGGAGTGCTTCTGGTTGGCGGTGGGCTATTTCCGGGGGCCACTGGTTCCAATTTTTACCCTCGTTTGCTGCTAGCAGCGCCATAAATAAAGCGTAGTCTGCTAGCCAAGCCTGCTCCTCGCAAAAACGCTCAAACTCAGGATTTGCGCCCTTTGCCAACTGTTGCTGAAAGCGTTGATAAGCTTGTTTTAAAAGCTGGGTTTTGTAAGGGATGACTTGCTCGAAACTAACTCGCCCTGGATTGGTTTCAGGAAAGGGCGGGATCTCTTCAACCAACAACAGTCCGGCTTCCACCAGGCGATCGCAACTGATTAACAAGGGATTGCCAGCAAAGGCGCTAAAATTCATAGTATAGGGGGAATGTTCGTAGCCAGTGGGGCCGAGGGGCAGAATTTGCCAGAGCTTTTGCTGACTTTGGGCGAGAAAATCCACAAACGCGTAGGCGGCAGCCCCAAGATCGCCGATCCCGTGGGGACTGGGTAAACTGGTGGGATGGAGGATGATGCCGCTAGAACGGTGCAAACCCATAGCAATTGTTGCTTAAAGTTAATTTAGGTTCAAAATACCCTCAAAGAATGATTAATTCAATAATGCAATAGGTAGATTTATGTGCTGACTAGATCTGGATTGATATTCCAGAAAATTATTGTTTTTTGGGCTTAAATAGAAAATTATGCCGATAGTGAGAGGTTGGAGTTTTCAGACACTGAATACAATGCCAATCGCAACCCCGCATCCGAAATTTCAGCCAAACAGTCATGACAATCTCCCCCCTCGAACAACCAGGATGGACGGTGAAAAAAACCAAAATCTGCTCTTATCGGACGATTCTCTGTGGTTTAAAAACGCTATTATCTATGAAGTTCCGGTGAAAGCGTTTGCCGATAGCAATGCCGACGGAATCGGTGATTTTCCCGGCTTAACAAGTAAATTAGATTACATTCAGGACTTGGGCGTTACCGCTCTCTGGCTATTGCCGTTTTTCCCCTCGCCACTCCGGGATGATGGCTATGATATTGCCGATTACACCAATGTCAATCCCATCTATGGAACCCTGGAAGATTTTCAGGAATTTTTAGAAGCAGCCCACGAGCGGGGTATCCGCACCATTATCGAGCTAATTGTCAACCATACCTCCGATCAGCATCCCTGGTTTCAGCGATCGCAAAGAGCGCCCAAGGGCAGCAGCGAGCGAGATTTTTATGTTTGGAGCGACACACCCCAAAAGTACCAGGAAGCCCGCATTATTTTCCAGGATTTTGAATCTTCAAACTGGGCCTGGGATGCCGTTGCTCAGGCTTACTACTGGCATCGCTTTTACTCCCACCAGCCGGATTTGAACTACGATAACCCCGCCGTGCAGGAAGCGGTGCTGAGCGTGCTGGATTTTTGGCTGAGTATGGGCGTGGATGGGCTGCGGATGGATGCAGTCCCCTACCTGTACGAGCGGGAAGGAACAAATTGCGAAAATTTACCCGAAACCCATGCCTTTTTGAAGCAGTTGCGCCGCCACGTCGACACCAAGTTTCCCAACCGCATGTTGCTGGCAGAAGCCAATCAGTGGCCCGAAGATGCGGCTCAGTATTATGGCGATGGAGACGAGTGCCACATGAACTTCCACTTTCCGCTGATGCCTCGCCTGTTTATGTCCCTGCGGATGGAAGATGATTTTCCCATTATCGATATTCTTCAGCAAACTCCCGCTATTCCTGATAATTGCCAGTGGGGGCTGTTTTTACGCAACCACGACGAGCTGACCCTGGAGATGGTCACCGATGAAGACCGGGATTACATGTACCGCACCTACGCCCAAGACCTACAGATGCGCCTCAATCTCGGCATTAGACGCCGTTTATCGCCGCTTTTGGGCAACGATCGCCGCCAGATCGAGCTGCTGCACAGCCTGCTCCTGTCCCTGCCGGGAACCCCGGTTCTCTACTACGGCGATGAAATTGGCATGGGCGACAATGTTTATCTCGGCGATCGCAATGGAGTACGGACGCCCATGCAGTGGAGTCCCGATCGCAACGCCGGGTTTAGCCGGGCCACACCCCATCGCCTGTACTTGCCGCTGATCGTAGAATCGGAGTATCACTACGAAGCGGTGAACGTGGAAGCCCAGCGGGGCAATCTCAATTCCCTGTGGCACGCCATTAAACGATTGATTGCTACTCGCAAGCGTTTTCAGGCATTAGGGCGCGGTTCCTTTGAAATCCTCCACTCTGACAACCGCAAGGTCTTTACCTTTACCCGTACCTATGGCAGCGAGCAGATTTTGGTGGTGGCCAACCTGTCTCGCTTTGTCCAGACGGTTCAGCTCGATCTCTCTCCCTTTCAGGAGCGCGTCCCCGTTGAAATTTTTGGCCGTACTGAATTTCCCCCATCGCCGACTCCCCTACTTCCTCAGTCTTGGCCCCTATGCTTTCTACTGGTTTACGCTAAGACTACAGCCCCAGGCGATCGCCAAACCCCAGGCAGAATTACCCTTGCTCAAGGTGACTGGCTCTTGGGAGCAGGTTTTCGTGCAGCCGGAGTTGCGATCGCAGCTGGAAGCGGCACTCGCGGATTATCTCTACGGCTGTCACTGGTTTGTAGGCAAAGGTCGTCGCGTGCAAGCCGCCCACCTGACGGAACTAATTCCCATCACTGCCGAAGCAACTTCCACCTGGCTCGCTTGGCTGCGCGTGGACTACATCGAAGGCGAGTCCCAAACCTATTTTTTGGCCTTGGGCTGTGCGATCGCTGACCCGGCAGCTCCCTGGCTAAACGATTCACCTCAGTCTGCCCTCTGTCGCTTGCAGAATCAGGAGGGAGAGACGGCGTTACTATATGCGGCCACTGCCGATCCCTCTTTTTTAGCGGCGCTTTTGACCGCAATTCAGGAACAGCGACGGTTTGCTGGTCAGCAGGGAACCCTGGTCGCCAGCCAAATTGAGCCATTTGCCAGCCTGGCCAGCAGCAGCACCCACTTCAATCCCATGCCCCTGGGAGAGGAACAGCGCAACACCTCAATTATTTATGGCGAGCGCTTCATTCTCAAACTGTTCCGGAAACTAGAGGAAGGAATCAACCCCGATCTGGAAATTCGCCGTTTTTTAAGCGAAAAGCACCGCTTACGCCACATTGTTCCCCTGGTGGGCGCGCTGGAATATCGGCGGTTGGGAGCGGAACCTATTACCCTCGGCGTCCTGCAAGAATTTGTTCCCGATGTCCGCAATGGCTGGAACTACACCCTGGATGGCTTGCGCGACTACTTCGATCGCCTAAGCATCCAACCGGAAGATGGACGAGAAATTCCCGTACCCCAGGAATCCATCCTGGCCTTGCAGCAGCAAGAGTTGCCAGAATTAGCCATTGAAACCATCGGCCCTTATCTGGCTAGTGCTAGGCTCCTCGGTCAAGGTACGGCAGAATTGCACTGCGCCCTGGCTTCAGAGTCACAAAATCCCCAGTTTACACCAGAAATCTTTTCCCTATTTTATCAAAGATCCCTCTACCAATCGGCGCGAACTCTGACTGGACAAACCATGCGCGTCCTGGCTAAACGCTGGCAGAGTTTGCCCCCAACGGCCCATCCCCTCGCCCAACGGGTGCTTAACCGCCAGGAAGAAATTATCTGGCAGTATCAGCCGATCCTGGAGCAAAAGATTACGGCCCTCCGCATCCGCTGCCACGGCGACTATCACCTGCGGCAGGTTTTGTTCACCGGGAAAGATTTTCTCATCATCGATTTGAAGGCGATCCCAATCGCACCCTGAGCGAGCGGCGCATTAAGCGATCGCCCCTGCGAGATGTGGCCGAAATGCTGCAATCCTTTGGCTATGCGGCAGAAATCGCCCTGCAAAGCGAAGTAGAAAGCGGCACCATTCGCCCGGAAAACCTGCCCTTGATGCGCCAGTGGACGCAGTTCTGGGAGCGATGGGTCAGTGCCTCGTTTTTACAGGGATATTTGGCAATTGCCCCCCAAGGTAGCTTTCTACCGCCCACGGAGCTAGAGCTACAAACTCTCCTCAATATCTACATCCTGGAGCGCACGGTCTACAGCCTCGGCTACGAACTGGATTATCGCCCCGAACGGGTAGAAATCTGTCTTAGACAATTATTGCGATCGCTGGCCGTTAAGCTGGAGGACGAAACTCCCCCCACCTGATCCACAAGGGGGATTGGAGGCGATCGCCAAAATCTACAACTTAATCCCCTAAAAACATCGGCAAAGGTTGGACGTAGCCGGCGGTAACAGGCCAGTCCCGACAAAACCGAAGCCCCTTGAGGAAGAAGCACGCGCCCGCTCTCGATGGGGTTTTGATTTTACCGAAAGCACCATCTTCCGGTAAACTTAGGGTTGGTCTATTAGATTTTCAAGCAACAGGAATGGATATCGGGACAAAAGTTAAGGTTTTCCGCCTCAGAGACCGGGTCTCTGGGGAGATCGCTAGCAAGCTGGGCAAAGTTGGTACTATCCGAGAGTTCAAGATGACCGATGGCAGTGGCGTTGGTGCTATCGTGGAGTTTGAAGATAAATCGGCAACCTGGTTTTTTGAAGACGAAATCAAACCGATTCAATAATCAGCCAGGCTCCGCGACAGACCGTAGTAAAGGCAGCGAGAAGATGTCCCAAATTATCACTTTCCTGGGTTCAGATCCTCAAGCGCGTTTGGCGATCGCCATTGCTAGCGCTAAAAAGCTCGCCCGTCTTGGTTCTCGCGTACTTCTAGCAGGTCAAGACCCCGGCCCTGCCCTTGGCCTGCTTTTAAACTCCCCCCTCGGCCCCGATCCCCTGGAAATTGAACCGAATCTAGCCGCTGTGTCTCTCCAGGCGACCCGGTTACTGGAGGCCAGTTGGGAACAGGTGAAAAGCTTAGAAGCCCAATATTTGCGATCGCCGACGCTGAAGTCGGTCTTTGGTCAGGAATTGGGGATTTTACCCGGTATGGATAGCGCCCTCGCCCTCAATGCCCTGCGAGAATACGACGAAAGTGGGCGGTATGACACAATTATTTTTGCCGGAACGGGAGACATACACAGCCTGCGGATGTTTGGCATCGCTGAGGTGTTGAGCTGGTACATTCGTCGTTTTCAGCAAGTATTTTTAGAATCTGACATTGGTAAAGCGCTCTCTCCCTTTATTCAGCCCATTACCAGCGCCGTTCTCAACGTGACCTGGACGCCTGATAGTTTGGCCAAGGAGCCAACGGATCGGGCAAACCAATTGTTAGCGGCTGGCAAAGCCGCCCTGGCCAATCCTGAGCGGGTGGTGGCTTATTTGGTGACCTCCAGCGAAAACAGTGGCAATGGCAACAGCGAAGTATCTCTGGGGCAGCGCTCAGCAGGTAGGCTTAAGCGTAGGTGGTGTTCTCCTGCAAGACGAGGGGAGCGCAGCAGTTTCAGCAGAATTTGTGCCTTTATCGGTAACTTCGGTTCCCGTTGAGTTAGAGGCGGCGATCGCCTCCCTACCCGATTTGCGACAAGTCAGCGGCATCCCCAAGCCGTTGGTGGTGGATGTGGCAGCGCGGCAGGTGAAGGTGTTTCTGCCAGGATTGACGAAGAAGCAGGTTAAATTAACCCAGTACGGCCCGGAAATTACCATTGAAGCGGGGGATCAGCGGCGCAATCTTACCCTGCCCCCAGCCCTGGCCGGCCAATCCGTGAAAGGCGCTAAGTTCCAAGACGGTTACCTGATTATTTCCCTGTAGCGGCTACCGACAAAATTTGTTTGCGATCGCTAAAACTAAACCCTATGGCCAACTCAACCTCTGAAACGCCCAATCCCGATCCAGCCATCGACCGGGGAGCCAAAACCCGCCAATTGCTCGGCATGAAGGGGGCTGCGCCTGGCGAAACCGCATTGTGGAAAATTCGCTTGCAGTTGATGAAGCCGATCACCTGGATTCCCCTGATTTGGGGCGTTGTCTGCGGTGCGGCCTCTTCGGGGAACTACACCTGGACGCTGGAAGACATTCTCAAATCGGCAACCTGCATGTTGCTCGCGGGGCCGCTCATGACCGGATACACCCAAACCCTTAATGACTTCTACGATCGCGAAATTGATGCCATTAACGAGCCGTACCGACCGATTCCGTCGGGAGCGATCGCGGTGAAGCAGGTAGCCGCCCAGATTGTGGCGCTGCTGTTGGCGGGTTGGGGCATGGCTTTCCTCCTCGATCGCTGGGCTGGGCATCGGTTTCCGACCGTTACGGTTTTAGCCCTTGGCGGCGCGTTTTTGGCCTATATTTATTCAGCACCACCGCTGAAATTGAAGCAAAATGGTTGGCTGGGAAACTACGCTTTGGGCGCAAGCTATATTGCCCTGCCGTGGTGGACGGGTCACGCCCTTTTTGGCGACCTTAACGGCACCATTATGATTTTGACCTTAATTTACAGTTTTGCCGGGTTAGGCATTGCCGTGGTTAATGATTTCAAAAGCGTGGAAGGCGATCGCCAATTGGGGTTGCGATCGTTGCCGGTCATGTTTGGCATTGGGGCAGCGGCCTGGATTTGTGTGGTTGCGATCGATGTGTTTCAGTTTGGGATTGTGGGCTATCTAGTCAGCATTCATGAAAACCTGTATGCGGCGATTTTGGCATTATTAGTGATCCCTCAAATTACCTTCAAGACATGTATTTTCTGCGAGATCCTTGAAAAATGATGTGAAATATCAAGCCAGTGCCCAACCGTTTTTGGTGTTAGGCATGTTGGTGACGGGGTTAGCCCTGGGTCACGCCGGGATTTAAACCGAGGATTTAAATAAATATGGGCGCAGACGATTGCGCCTTTTTTTGTAACTTTAAAACAGAAGCGCATGGGATAGAGAAGGCAATAAAATAAGGGTTGCCAAAGGCTGAGCGAGAGCTTTAAAGGCCGCTTTAGCAGCAAAACTACGAAATATTTTAGAATTTGAGCGCGCCCATCAAAAAACGACTATTCCCTACGCAATGACAGCCACTCCTGAAGGGACACGGCTATTAAAGTTGGCCCATCGCAGCAATGAAGGCTTGGGAGAGAAACGGCAGTAAATGGCGGCGATCGCGGTTCTTGCCTTCTGTGAAAGCCACCAGCAAAAATGGTTGGCGATCGCTTAATTCAATGTAGGCGGCATCGTGGCGAACCTGGGATGTCCACCCGGCTTTTGACCAGACTTTCGCCTCCTTGGGCAACCCTTCCGCGAAAAACCCTGTGATTTGATTCTCTTCGCCTTCGCCATTGTCAGGCCAGTCGGCAGGATTCAGGCTCCGTTGCAGCAAACCCATCATCTGTTGCGATCGCACTGCCGAAACAGCTACGCCCCCAATTATGCTATGAAGCAGGCGAGCGACAGCATCGGTGGTCAACATATTGCGATTTTCCATCATTTCTCCTAGAAAAGCTCGTTCCCGGCCGTAGGGGCCATCATTCCAGGGTTTTTGGTTGACGTTAACACTCTCTAACTCTGGCCAACCTAGGGATTGATAGTAGCGGTTGACAATGTTACGCTGATACTGCCAAGTTGCAAACGGGCCAGCCGGCAGTTCGGGGCCGCTGGTAGTGCCGCTGAGAACATCCACAATATAGCTAGTAGCATCATTGCTAGAGTCTACAATCATGTCCCGCATGGCCCGCTCCAGCTCCACCGAGGATTGCACCATACTGCCTTGCAACCACTCGTGAACCGCCACCAGATAAAACAATTTAACGATGCTAGCCGGATAAATGCGCTCTACTCCTCGATAGCTGAAGCTGGGCACAGAATATTTCCAAAATTCTGTGGACGAGAGTGCGCCGCCGGTATTAACGATGACGGGAGGATCGTAAACCAGCCAGGTTAAGGCGATTTGATTGCGGGCCAGTCTCGGAAAATTAGCCCAGACTGCACTCAAAATCTCGGTACCAAGCTGTCGAAGTCTGTCGTCGGCAATTAAAAAGCTCATTAGGCAGAAGTAATCGAATTACCAGGCTGACTCCAAACAGAGCCGCCTCATCTAGGATAAATCTCTTCGTGTTGGTAGGCTAACTCTACCGGTTTCCCAGAAAAAACACACCTTAAATGATAAGACAATTGAAGATAGGCCTGTTGGGACGAAGCCGTTGCTCTCCCAATCGAGGACGCAGAACCGCCTAGGCCGGAGTTGAGTCTTGATTGGGAACTAAGGGCATTGGAAGGACGAGCGCAGCGACTGAAATTATTGAGGGAGCTACCTCGATTGACCAATCCTCGGAGCCGTCAACTGCCGCACTTCCAGCTTAATGAGCTGATTTTGCACCTTTTAGCAGGGGGGAGCCAGCTTGAAATCTGTTAAACCGGGGTGAGATTGATACCCTTTTGGGTCTGGCATCATGAAAAGCGATCGCAATCTTAAAATCTTAAAGTTTTTGGGCATCACCATGCTGACCTTTCTGTTGCTAATCCTGGTTTTTATGGGACTGCCAGCAATTTTACTGTTGTTGCAAGTTCCCTCCTTTAAACTTGGCGAGGGGATTTTTTGGCTGGCCCGCTGGCAAAATGAAACAGAGGGGTCTTCTATTAAATTTAATCTCGTCCTCCTGTTCCTAATCGCAATTGTTGTTGGATTCTTTAGTCTGTGGCGTCCCTTTCATCAAACTCGCGATCGCTAAATTTCAAATCTAACTGACAAGAGCAGCGCAATTAAAGTGAACATATTTGAGGGAATAAGCTGGAAGCGATTTGCGACTCTAGCACTGCTTTTACCCTGAAAAATGGGAACAAACGCTCTCCTGATTTTTTATTTATCGCCAAAACTCGCATGGAAGGATTGATCCGTCCGCCCCGTGAATTTTTTCGGGATTCGCCCAATTTAGCAGTGGAGATACTTTCTCCTGGCAATACGATCGCAGAAAATCACGAGAAGACTGTAGAATACATTGAGAACGATACGCGCTTAGTTTAGGCGATCTACTCCGGCAAAAAGTACGTCCTGGTTTATCACGGAACTAAACCCGATCGCTTTCTGGGTTCTCGCGAGCGATTGGCAGGAGAAGCTGTTGTGCCGGGATTTTCCATGAAAGTAGTAGAGTTATTTGCAGACTGGGATTTTTCCTAGGAAGAGAGACAAACTCTGAATGTTCGCAAATTGATGGGGCGATATCAGCAGTTGCCCCGGACAAGTCAGTAGTAGTAGCGGGTGGGGAAGGAAATTCACCCCTGTTGTAGAGCTTACTCAGCAGATCCAAGAAACAATTTATTGAAATTTTGATCTGTACCAAATTTTGGTATTTAATGGAGTGACCAATTTATGATGCAGGTTTTTATCAACTCTCAAAGCCATGGGAAATGGAACTTTTTACGGCATTAGTGTTGGGCCAGGCGATCCCGAACTGTTAACACTCAAAGGTTTACGGCTCTTACAGCAAGCCCCCGTTGTCGCTTTTCCCGCTGGAATTGGCAACAAAACCGGCTTAGCTCAGCAAACCGTAACTCCTTGGTTGGCTCCGACCCAACATCAATTGTCCCTGCATTTTCCCTACGTCCAGGACAAGGACAAACTCCGGCAAGCCTGGAAAGTGGCGGCTGACAAAGTTTGGCAATTTCTCAAGATAGGCAAGGATGTTGTGTTTGCCTGCGAGGGCGATGTCAGTTTTTATAGTACGTTTACTTACCTTGCTCAAACGCTGCTCCAGCATCACCCTGACGTTTTAGTAGAGAGCGTTCCTGGCGTTTGTTCTCCCGTCGCAGCGGCAGCGGCCTTGGGCCTGCCCCTAACAGTAGGGAAACAGCGTTTAGCCGTTTTGCCAGCTCTTTATTGCCTCAGTGACCTGGAACAGGCTTTAACCTGGGCGGAAACGATTGTATTACTCAAGATCAGTTCCGTTTACTCGCAAGTCTGGCAAATTTTGCAACAATACCAATTATTGGAGCGTAGTTGGGTCGTCGAGCGAGTTGGGTTACCCGATCGCGTCATTTACCGAGATTTACACGCTCGTCCTCAATTGCAACTGTCCTATTTTTCCCTGCTGATCGTCCAGCAAGAGCTGCCTCTCTCCCGGACAGGCTTGATAACAGATGGCTAAAATATGTTTAGAAATGTTTAAGCCACGGGATCAAATTGAGCGAGACTCCTGGGAACGTGATAGCTTCTATGGGTGTTGTCCGTTGCGTCCAGTTTAGACAGGAGGAAACCTTGAATCGGCAATCTATTTGTGCTAACTCAGACTTCTCTCGTGAAGCAATCAGCGAGTATGTGGCCCAACTCCAGCTTCACATGGCGTTACAGGCACGGAAATTAGTCCCGGCCCTGACCCAGACCACCGATAGCCGAGAACAGCTCCTCCACGACACTCAAGCCCGTATCGAAAAGCTCGTCTCTCGCCAGCGCCCGTAATTCTTAAGGTTTTGCGATCGCCCGTTTAAGGTGGCGATCACCAATGGTGCTATGGTGTCTGAGGCCCGGAGGAAAGACCGCAGCACTCGTTATGGTTTGGGAGAGGAAAGTCGGTCAGTTCAGGGATGTCCTAGAATCAGGGAGGGTTTTGGGCGATCTGGGACGAAACCTTTTCCCACCGCCGCAGTCTGTTGCGTCTGAAGGAAATACCCAAAGGGTAAACCCCAACTGTTCTTTTCTTTGCCCGGATAGCATCATGAAAATTCTAGATTCTAAAGGTCGTTTGGGCGGTAAGCTCTCTATTCTGGATTTGGGAGCTGCCTGCGTTATTTTGTTAGTTTTAGCTGGTATTTTTCTATTTCCTGGAACCACAGGGTCGATCGCTCAAAACGTTGTCGGCACAGACAAGCAATCTATTGAAGTGGAAATTTTAGTGCGGGGTTTGAGCGTCCGCGATCCTGAAGCTTTGTTGCAGGAATTGCAAGAAAACAACACCGTTAGCATTATTATTCGCAATCAACCCGCCGGAAATATCAAAATTGGCTCCGTGACACAATTGCCGCAAACCGTTACCGTTCCTCAACCCGACGGTACCGTCAAAGCCTTGCCCGACCCGCGCCCGGAAGCTGTGTATAGCACTGACATGCTCATGATCGCCAACGGTGACGGTCAAATTACTGAAAATGGAGCAGTTTTGGGCGGACAAAAGGTAAAGATTGGCAGTGTTATTGAATTAGATGGCGCTGACTACAATTTTCGAGGCAGCGTCATCGATGTCCGCTCAGGAAAGCAATAATCTCAGCTTTAATTATCCCCGGATGCTGGACGACGGTAACCAGGCTTTCCGAATGTCGTAAGCGCTGTTCGTGGGGTTGCTCCCACTCTGAGCGGGGGAAATCCCAGGGGAAACTGGCGGCGATCGCACGACAGCTAGGAGCGCGGTGGAGAATTTTTCCATAGCAGGTCTGGAGTTAAAGGCTTAGGTTCAGACTAGGCGATCGCCCCTAGAGATGTCAGTCCCAAACCAGCTTGCCTGTGAGCCTTTGAGAGTAGAAAGAAGTGGAAAAATGGGTGGGAGGAATGGCCCCCGGCTTCAGAGTGCTTCCCCACCGACGACAACATCGCGAATCCGCAAACTCGGCCCGCCGCACCCCACAGGCAAACCACTCTGTCCGCCTTTGCCACAGCCGCCGGATTCATCCCAATAAAAATCGTCTCCAATACCTTCAATGGCAGCCAGGGTCTTAAAGACATTGCCCGATAGGGTCACGTCGCGCACGGGTTCTGCCACCTGGCCGTTGCGAATCATCCAGGCTTCCCCGGCGCTGAAGGTAAACATTTCTCCATTGGTCATGCCGCCCAGCCAGTTACGAGCGTAGACGCCTTGTTGAATATTGGCAAACAGAGCAGCCGCAGGCGTATTGCCGCGCTCAATCCAGGTATTGGTCATGCGTACAATGGGCGGATAGTGATAGTTCAGACAGCGAGCATTGCCGGTGGGAGTTTCAGCCAATTTGCCGGCGGTTTCCCGCGAGTGCAGGCGGCCCGCGAGCACACCGTCGCGAATCAGTTGGGTGGTGGTGGCGGCAGTGCCTTCGTCGTCGTAGTAATAGCTGCCGCGGTGGCCTTGGGGGGCAGCGCCATCAAAAATTTGCAGATCTTTCGGGCCAAACTGCTTGCCCAGGCTCATCACTTCCAGGAGGTCTGGATTTTCGTAGAGCATGTCGGCTTCGGAGAGATGGCCAAAGGCTTCGTGAACGAATAATCCGGTCAAAATTGGGTCAATAACCACGGTATAGGTGCCGCCTTTAACGGGAGGCAAGGACAGGGCGGCGACGGCCCGTTGGGCAGTGCTTTCGACCTGAGCTGCTAGTTGGGTCACATCTTCGTAGGAGCGGCGAGACCCGGTGGTTTCCCGCCCGGTTTGTACGACTTCTCCGTTTCTGGCCGTTGCGGCAAAGCGCATTTCCAGGTCGGGCCAGGCTTGTTCGAGCAAAATTCCGTCAGAGGTGGCGAGGATAATGCGCTGATAGCTATCCTCGTAGCGGACGGAAGTGGTTGCGATCGCCTCGCTGTGGGTGCGAAGGATTTGGTTGTAGGCATCGCAAAGGGTTTTTTTTCTGGGCCAAGGGCACTAGGCGGGGGTCGGTTCCGGTGAGGGGCAACGGAAAGGTTCCTTGGGTGGGAGGGACAGGGGCGAGGAGAGTTTCTTCGCTGCCAATAATGCGAGCGGCGGAAATGGCTTCTTCAACCCGTTTGGGGAGGGCGGTGAGGTCATTAAAGCTGGCAAATCCCCAACCGCCCTTGTAACAGGCTCTCACTTGACCGCCGATGGAGAGTCCTTCGCTGAGGGTTTCAACCTTGCCACCTCGCAGCAGAATGCTGGTGCCTTCTGATGATTCAATGCGGATTGCTAAGTGATCGACGCGGTGTTTGTAGCGCTCAATTAGGTCGGAGAGCAAATTCTTGTAATCAACAAGCAGCGTAGCCATCCCTATCTCCAGAAAGCTTTAGTCTATTATGGCGTTTGGGGTTTGGGTTGGGGCAGTACAGTTGGAGGCGATCGCCTCCGCTGCGTTCGGACAGCGTAGCGCATGGAGCGCAGCAGCAGATCGCCCGTCACCTGACCT
>JAAUTE010000089.1 GCA_012031815.1 Chloroflexaceae bacterium | reverse complement strand
CGCCCAAAAGAAGGAAATAGCCGCCGCTCGCCTCATCGATCGCCTGGAGGGGATTTTTCCAGGGTTAGAAGCGGGGTTGGACTATCAGGAGGTGGGGACGCCGCGCACCCATCGTCGGTTTTTGGGCCGCCAAAATGGTAGCTACGGGCCGATTCCCCGCCGCCAATTGCCGGGATTGCTGGAAATGCCCTTTAATCGAACGGCGATTCTGGGGCTGTATTGCACGGGGGACAGTACTTTTCCCGGTCAGGGCTTAAATGCTGTCGCTTTTTCGGGATTTGCCTGCGGTCATAGAATTGCCGTGGATTTGGGACTATAAAAATTTCAACTTAGAAGTCAAAAGTTAAAAGCAAAATTGCGATCACCAATTTCAACCGAAGAATTAGCCAGGGCGATCGCAACGGTTTTTTGGCAAACCTAGGCATAGGGATTAATGCCTTAGAAACGGTAGCTATTATTACCTTTGAGGGAGGTTTGTTGAAGCAGAAGTTTTTAAGCTGCAAGTATAGCTAATTTTGTAACAACGCCCTTAGGCAACCGTTTTTTAGGAACGGAATTGGCATAATGGGCGGGTGAATTTTTGAAATTTAGGAGAGCTAAGTGAGTTTACGTCAACACTTACGCAAGGCGGTGATCGCCCTATCTTTAGTTCTGGTTCTACTGCTTGGTTCTGCCTGTGGGGAAGCGCCCCTACAAAGCGATCGCTCCACTTCTTCGCCGGTTTCCACCTCTTATCAACAGCTTGAGCGGGGCAACACCAATAGCGGGCAAAATTTTGGAGATTGGGTAATTCAAACCGCTCATGGTTTGGTTCAAGACGCCTACGTTCGCGATAACAATAAGCTAGGCGTGGTGATTTCTCCCCAAGTTCGTCTCGATGAAGTTCGTCCCCTGGCAAAGTCTTTAGTTCAAGGATTTCATCAAAATTTTCCCGATCGCAACTTGACGGTTTTGGTCTATGCGCCTGACAAGCAACTGATTTTAAAGGCAGACTATAACAGCGCCACGCAACAAATTGAATATAGCGCTGCTTAATTAGACTGTCGGGGCAACAAATTCAAGAATTTAGTTAAACAGGAGTTTAAGATGCCAAGTAGCGAACAATACAAACGTCAGATCATGAACGATTTGGCGGGTGGCAATGTGGAATCCCTGGATTCTACGAATATTCCCAGCAACGATTATTCCACCTTTGATGATTTCGCTCAACGCTCATCCCGCGACGAACGACGTCAACTGTTTGGTCGCGCCTTCCATCCCGATCACGTTCCTGCCAGTCAGCTGGAGCCTGAATTACAGCAGGCTATTTCCCAAATCAAGCCCAATGAACGGGATGATGTGGCCCGCGAGTTTTTAAACCATCTCAAAAAGCGCAATTTATCTGACCGTGATTTAGAGCGGCAACTGGGCCTATCAACCCATCAACGCCAACCGCATGAGCACTGATGACGTTTCCAAATTAGCTGGCTTTTTGCTATCAACAATCACCCCGATATTTTTCAAGAAGTGCTGGCCGATCAGCCTGCCATTGTCAAGTTTATTAGCAATCCCCTGGTCGGCGCTGCCCTGGGTGCGATCGCCGCTAAGTGGTTTGGCCGTCGCTAGAATCATCGGTTTCGATTAAAACCCAGAGGATAAGTCTCAAAAAAGGGCTTATCCTCTATTTTTTGGGGTTAATCAGCGTCACCAAGCAACAGAACTCGCCCGATTGTCCAGGCTGCATAGCCTACTGCGGTTAGGAAAAGTACGAGCAGCAGAGGAGCAAATCCCGCAAAGGGAGCTAAAATCAGCATCAAGACCGCCCCTAGGAGCAGAAGTTGCATCCGTTTTCTATCCATAACTGGCATCCTGTTTTCAAACGGTTACTAACCATAAAAGATGCAGCTTTAGGAAAATTCCTCGCGCCAAGGATAGAAAAATCTATGTCCAATAAAGAAGGCGCGACCTACGAAAACGACGGGCAATTTCCCCTTCAAAAAACTGCCGCAGTTGCTTCATAGTGTCGGACTCATAAACATACTTGATGCCGCCGAACTTATTGCGCTTGACGGAGCGATTTTCCTCACTCCAATCTAACTTTGAGTTGGGATACCACCCTTGGAGTACGTCTTTCGATTTCGGCGTGAACCGATGGGAAATCAATTCAAAGGTCAGGTCGCACTCAAAATCAAAAACCGTTTCAATCTCTGCAAATAAGCCTTCGTACTGTTCTCGCCAATCGGCGATCGCCATAATCGGGGCAATGACCAAACCCACCGGATAGCCGCCACCTTCGGGCCGGGGTAGGGCCAATCGGCGCAGGGCCTGCAAACGGTCTTTAACCGGGGCTGTTCCGCCCTCTAAGGTTTTGGCAATGAGGTTAATGTTTACGCTTGCCCGACAGCGCGTATGTCCGTTGTGCGGCAACTCAAGCAAGCTCTCCACCGCCGCAAATTTAGACACCCAGCGCAGCTGAGCGCGATCGCGCTGACCAAAATAACGGATGCACTCGGCCAAACTGCCTGTGAGATGTTCAATTCCCAAGGGGTCGGTGTAACAACTGACTTCAAAAGTCGTATCCTGGTGTGATGATTCATATTTTGCCAAATTATCCAGAATTTCCGGCAGATTCGCATAAGCTCGAATCACCGGCGGCCCCTGTAAACTGCCTGCCAAATAGCAATACTGACAGTGGGCCGGACAACCTTGGGCCAGATGAAACTGCCAATCAGCAGAAGGCGGAATGGGAGAGAGCCGGAATTGGCTTGGTGGAGCAATAACTACTGCCAGCGTCCGTTTCGCAATTTTATAGGTTTCCTGCTCTGTTTCGCCCCGCAACCCACTCAATCGATTTCCCGATAACTCCTCCACGGGTAAATTTAGGGCCGTAACGCGATCGCAAATTTGTTGTCCCCACGGCTCATTCAAAGCATCTTTGTAAATAAAACCTGTTCGGGCAGCCACAAGCTAGAATGAGGGGCTGAAGTCGGCGTCGGTGAGAAAGTTGCAACCATTTTTAGATTGATTAATTAAAACCACTCACTCAAATTCAGGGCTACCAATTAACCTTAAGCTGTTTGCTAAAACGCCTGCAAAGTTCCCAAGAGCAGCTATCAAGGGGTCTCAGAAATTCTTTTAACCTTTAATTAATTTATTGGGAAATGCCAGGAGAAAACTTGCTTTCAGGGAGAGTAACTACACTGCCTGCGGTCGTAATTTCCCCGCGCCTTGGCGATCGCCACCGAGCCGGAGTTTTATTATCGATAGCCCTCCCTGGCAGGTCAGGCGTCTTGAAAACTGGCGAATGTCGCTGACTGGAGCCGCGGAAGACAACGCCGGCCGTCTCGCCCGGATAAATCTAAGTAAACCTTTCGTTTTATATTACTTATTCCCATCGGACGGTCTATCCGTTGCACCCGGCTACCCTTATAATTGGGGGTGAATCTTAAAAGAAAATAAAATAGCAGCCCTGATTACGAAACACTTCCGCTCCGACCGATTAGTAAAGAATGCGGTAAGTATTGACAGCATAGAACTGCTAGAGCCAGAAAACGTTGTAAAAGCACGTCAAAATCAAGGAGATTTTTTCATGACCGTCGAAAACCTCGAACAGAACGGCAACCAGAACCCAGAGGAGAATCAAGGGGAACACCGACAGGACAACGAAATGGTCGCCCTTTCTGTTCAGTCCAATGCGGGTCAAGCCATGCAACCCCTCAAGCTGAAACTGCGGGAACATAGCTCGCTGCCGGGCCAGCGTCCTGTGGAAGCTAGCCACCTGAAGATCGTTGATACCTATTCTTCCGTGGGCAGCCAGCGTCCGGTGACTGCCAGCACGATGGAAGTGGCTAGAACCCTATCCATCTCTGGCAATCGCCCCATTGCTGCCAGTCACCTCAACGTCAGCCAAACCTACACGGTCATGGGCAACCGTCCCGTCGCTTCCAACGAAATTGACGACCCCACTAACTTAATGGGTTACCTCGATTAAACCTTGCCAATTTTCCAACTTGCCAGCAATACTAAAAACAGGGCGAACAACCGTTCGCCTTTAATTATGACAGGCTAAATGAGGAGGAAACCCCCGTGCTGACCCTGGGCGTCAACATCGATCACATTGCTACCGTTCGTCAAGCGCGGCGAACCGTGGAACCCGATCCGGTGGCTGCTGCGGTTCTGGCGGAACTGGGCGGAGCTGATGGTATCACCATTCACCTGCGGGAAGACCGGCGACACATTCAAGACCGGGATGCCCGCTTGCTCCGTCAGACGGTGCGGACTCACCTCAATCTAGAGATGGCCCCCACGCCAGAAATGGTCAGTATTGCTCTTGACCTTAAACCCGATTACGTCACCTTGGTGCCAGAGCGTCGCGAAGAGGTCACCACCGAGGGGGGTTTAGACCTCCTCTCCAACTTCCCTCGTCTCTGCGGGGTCGTCGAGCAATTGCAAGGGGCGGGGATTCCCGTAAGCTGGTTTATCGATAGTGATCGCGCTCAAATTGAAGCAGCAGCGAAAACGGGGGCGTACTTTATCGAACTCCACACGGGCAAATACGCCGATGCCGACCACGAAGACCAACGCCAGCAAGAATTAGAGGCACTGCAACGGGGGGCCGAGCAGGCGATCGCGGCCGGATTGCGGGTTAATGCCGGTCATGGACTGACCTACTGGAATGTTTACCCCGTGGCCGCCATTGCCGGCATGGAAGAATTAAATATTGGCCACTCCATTATCAGTCGAGCCGTATTAGTGGGTTTGGAGCGTGCTGTGCGAGAAATGAAATTGGCAATGCGCGGCGAACTTTAACCGAAATCTTTAGAGAAAACTGCTAGCAAAAGCAGGTACAATCCCAAGCTGAATCAAAAACCATCCTAGCAAAGCTATGAGCACGTACTACTATATTGTGGCAAGCCAACGATTTCTCTTGGAAGAAGAGCCGCTTGAGGAAGTGTTGCGCGAGCGTACCCGAGATTACCAGGAAAAAAACAAATCCATTGATTTTTGGCTGCTCAAACAGCCCGCTTTTTTAGAATCTCCTGAATTTGCTGAGATTAAAACCCAGGTTCCCCAACCTGCTGCTGCCGTCGTTTCCACCAACACCCAATTTATTACCTGGTTGAAACTACGTCTTGAATACGTCCTCACGGGAGAATTTAATGCTCCTTCTGAGACGATTCCTGACCCGCTGGCCAGCGCTGGCTAGGCAAAATAGGCTTTTCTGGCAGAGATCGCGGCAATTCTCCCGGCACTGTCTCTGCCGACAACTCGATCCTCTGGTAAAGCAACCTAAGTGTAGATAAACACTTAAGTCCAGCGGTTTCTTCCACGGAGATTAAAGACTCATTTCTGAAGATTTAACCCCTGCAATGCTTCTTGTGGCGATTTTATGGAGGATTTAGGAACGATGCAGGGTCTTTTTTTATATTTTGCACTTATGCTAAGATCGATCGCGAAAAGATACTAATGAATAGCTAAAATTTTTACCAAGACATTACTAAAACCCGACTTACTTTAATGACTTCGCTCCCGACAAGTTGTTGTAATCAACACTGATTTGACGTGTAACAATCGCTACCGCAACTCTACGGGTATTTCAGATTGCGGCAGCAAAAATGTTAAGGTCTGGCCAAGTTAGGGATTTTTGGGTTACAAAGGAGTCATAATTACCTATAAGGTTAGAGCGAGTTTGACCATGAACACTGCTGACCACTACCAACAACTCATCCTAGCTCAGCAGCGTTTAGACCTCATTCAGCAGTATGCTAGTGACACCTCCAATTCCTCTCGGCATTTACTGGAATTGGCGATCGCAGAACTGGCAGGTACCCTAAGTGAACTCCGTGGCTCAGCCGAGAGACTAGTGGATTACAGAGAAGAGTTGCAGGTGACGCGGCACAAAGCCCAATTGGAGCATCAGCGGTATCGCGCCTTATTTGAGTTTAGTTCTGATGGTTGCTTGCTTTCTAATGAGAGAACGATTATTCAAGAGATTAATACAGTTGGAGCCAAGTTGCTCAATAGCTCTAAGCCTGCCTTGATTGGCAAACCCTTTCGGTTATTTGTTGCCGACCAAGACTTTACTACTTTCCGCAATCAGCTCAATTCGCTACAGTTATTACCCCAGCTCCACCGTTGGACGATGCATCTCAAATCTCAAGAAGGGGCGTCATTTCCGGTCACAGTTTCTGTCTTTCCAGTACGCCATCAGCGCCGCTCTGTTTTTCTGTGGATCTTTAAGGATATGCGAAACTTCGAGGAAAATGAAACCACCCTCAAAAAGTTAGCGTCCGAGCAGAAACTGCACAAGTTCAAAACAAATTTACTTCGCAACATCTGCCACGACATTCGCACTCCCCTCAATTCCCTGTCTTTAGCGATCGCTCAGCTAGAACGCAGTCCCCAAGCCCTCGAACAACGGCAGCAGCTCCACGAGAAAATGCGTAGTGCCATTGCCATTGCCAAGCAAATGTTAGAATCTGTCGAGCTATTTTCCTACGAAAATGAACATAAAGTGTTTACTCTTTCCGTGGTAGAAATTGAACCCTTTTGCCAGAGTATCATTTGGGAGTTGCAGCAATTGTCTCCTACGCAGCGCAATATTCAACTTACTTGCAATTATCAACAACAATCAATTTGCCTGAATGTCAGGTTGGTGCAACAGATTCTCAAAAATCTGCTGTCTAACGCTTTAAAGTATTCTGATGAGGCGAGTACGGTTTACCTCGAAGTCTACTCCATTAGTAACAAAGTTGTTTTCAGGATTCGAGATGAGGGCATCGGTATTCCCCAGCAGAATCAGCAATATTTATTTGAACCCTTTTTTCGAGGCGACAATGTTCAGGATACCAACGGTATTGGTTTGGGGTTAACTATTGTGAAAAAAGCGGTGGATCTTTGCTGCGGCGAAATTAGTTTTAGAAGTGACGTCGGGGTTGGTACAACGTTTACGGTCGTTCTTCCCATCAATCGTCCCTACGACGCCTTCACTCCCTAGGGGATGCTAGCGCTCCGATGTAATTTAGTGTTCAAAAACATCTTTATATTGCTGCAAATCCAGAGTAACAAATACCGGAATACAGCTAAAGCAAATTTTGGCCAAGTCCCAACGGTCTTCTCGCTGCAAAATTTCGGTTAACTTGTCCCGAACCGCTAGCAAATAGCGAACGTCATTAGCCGCATAGCGCAATTGGGATGGGGATAAATTCATGGCATTGCCCCAGTCGGAGCTTTGGGCGCTTTTGTCTAGTTCCACCCCGGCTAGCTCTTGAACTAGATGTTTTAAACCGTGGTTGGGAGTATAGGTGCGAGCAAGTTTGCTAGCAATTTTGTGCAATAAATTGGCTGGGTCTCAATGGCTAAGGTGTAGCGAAGTTGGGCCACATCGAAGCGAGCAAAATGAAAAACTTTGGTGATGTGAGGGGCTTCTAGGAGTTGCTTCAGGTTGGGGGCCTGTTGTTGTCCTTTGGCAATGCGGATCGCACTGACCCGCCCTTGGGCATCACACAACTGCACCAGGCAAAGGCGATCGCGTCCCACCACCAGACCCATTGTTTCCGTGTCAATGGCAATTTCCGGGGTGTTCAAGTATTGCTCCAGGGTGACACTGTCGAGATCGCGATCGCAAATCTGAAAGGTTCCGTCCATAGTTTCTAGGGTTGTTTGAGAAAAATTTGGGTAAAATAGTATTCGTTTTTGGAATTTTGAGCCACGCCGACGCCGGTTAAGGTAAAGTTACCGACGATGTTTTTGTGGTGGCCGGGACTTTTCAGCCAGCCCTGCACTGCCTGGGACGCCGGATCGCTGTAGCCTTGATTGAAGGCGATATTTTCGGCGGCGCTTCGGTACGTGAGGCTTTTGGCGATCGCCTGGATGCGGCCCTCAAAGCCAACGTGGGAGAAGTTAGCTTGACCTTGAGCCATCCTGCGGCTGTGGTTTCTGGCCTGCTCGACGATGGCGGGATGAATTTGCAATGGCGGCAAGCCCTGAGAGCGACGGTATTGGTTGATCTGCTCATAGGCAGCGCGTTCAACGGCGGAGAGGGTAGCGGTGGCCGGTTTTTGGGCGGTGGGAGCTTGGGCGACGGGTGACGGGGACGGATGGGAGCGGGTGGCAGGAGTAGCTCTAAGCGGCGGGAAAAGGGCTGGCATCCCAGGGTAGTTGCTAACATTGTTGCAGAAACCAGCAGCCTTAAGCCTAAACGCCTATTTTCAGAACAAGCATCGGGTTAAGTCGGGTAAGTATCGGGGACGACAAAGAATGGGGTCTTCCTTGAGCTTAGCTTGCCGGGTTGTGCAATTGTTCGAGATACTTCGCCGCCGTCTGTACGTCTTTGTCTCCCCGTCCCGAACAGTTAATCACAAGGCGAGGGTTGCCGCTTAGTTGGGGGGCTAAGGTTTCCAAATAGGCGATCGCGTGAGCAGTTTCCAGGGCTGGGATGATGCCTTCTAGCTGAGAGAGTCGTTGAAAGGCGGCGATCGCTTCCTGGTCGGTGACGCTGTAGTATTCGGCTCGCCCGCTGTCCATGAGGTAGCTGTGTTCTGGTCCGACACCAGGATAGTCCAGTCCGGCACTGATGGAATGGGCTTCGATGACCTGACCGTCTTCATCCTGGAGGAGATAGCTCATGGCTCCATGTAGGACGCCAGGACGGCCAGCGGTTAAAGTAGCCGCATGTTTGCCAGAAGCCACACTTTCTCCAGCGGCTTCCACCCCAATTAAACGCACGCTGGCATCGCCGAGGAAATTATAGAAAAGTCCCATGGCGTTAGAGCCGCCACCGACACAGGCGAGGAGAATATCGGGGAGGCCGCCCCATTTTTCCTGACACTGACGGCGGGTTTCGCTGCCGATGACCGCATGAAAATCCCGCACCAACATGGGATAAGGATGAGGCCCGGCCACCGAACCGAGGATGTAGTGGGTGGTTTCAACATTGGTTACCCAATCGCGAATGGCCTCGCTGGTGGCATCTTTGAGGGTTCCGGTTCCGGCGGCAACGGGGTGGAGAGTCGCGCCCAACAATCTCATGCGAAAAACGTTGAGGGCTTGACGTTCCATGTCCTGGACGCCCATGTAAATGACGCATTTCAAGCCAAAGCGCGCGCAAACGGTAGCAGTGGCGACGCCATGCTGTCCGGCTCCGGTTTCGGCAATGATGCGCTGTTTACCCATGCGTTTTGCGAGGAGGGCTTGGGCGAGGGCGTTGTTGATTTTGTGTGCGCCTGTGTGATTGAGGTCTTCGCGCTTGAGGTAAATCTGGGGGCCGCTGCCATCGGGACGGGCGTAGTGCTGGGTGAGGCGTTCGGCAAAATAGAGGGGGCTGGGGCGTCCGACGTAATCTTGCAGCAGTTGGGTTAGTTCTCGTTGAAAGTCGGGGTCGTTTCGGTAGCGAGCGTAGGCAGTCTCCAACTCCGCCAGGGCGGGCATCAGGTTTCGGGGACGTACTTGCCACCGTAGCGGCCAAAGCGTCCCAGGGCGTCGGGAACCTGGGTTGGGACAGAGGATTGAGCGGCGGAAATGGGCGTTGCAGTCACGGTTTGGGGCGATCTCAACAATTAGCCTCTCATTATAAATCCAGATCCGGCGATCGCAAGGGGAGTATCCAGGAAGAAGGATCGCGTCGGGTTAAGGTGTAGAAGGGGAGCGATGGGAAAAATAACTCGACGGTTCGGGAAAAAAGCTTGGCGCTTCAAGAAAATTTGTTAAACTTCACACAAAATTTCTCCAACCTTCGAGAAAATAACTCGGCAGTTCCAGAACCCCGTCATTCATCAACTGCCTGTACGAGAAGACACCCTACTCCTGCGATCGCTAGGAAAAGATAGGGTACAAGCAGAGGCGATCGCAAAATTTTAACGGCGGGCCATTTCACCGAGAAACTGCAAGAGTGAAAAAAGTTGTTGCAGCGATAGCAGCAATTGTCCGAACGTGGTTCCAAAACGTCCAGTCAGTTAGATATTTCGCCCAAAGACTTGCGCCATCGGTGCTGCTCGGTTCAACTTTAGCGAGGGCTTCATTAAGCGGAACATTCAAGCCAAGGGTCACCCCAAATGTGCCAATTAAATAAAGCAAACTGCCGGTGATTAAGGAAATAGTGCCTGGTTGCTGCCGCCAAAACAGAGAAAAAACCAGCAAAACCAGACAAATCACCGCTGTTCCCAAAAATGCCAACATAAACAAGGGATTGATGACGGTGATGTTAATCGATTGCATGGCGGCAATCCCCTGCGTCGGCTGGAGTCTGCTCAAGGCGCTCATCACAAACGTCGAGAAAGCAAAGAAAACTCCGGCAATTAGCCCACAACCCAGTACCGCCAACAGCTTTCCGACAAACAATAACCCCTCAACCGCAGCCATACACCCTCCTGGCAATCGCTGTCTCTCAGTTTCTCCCAGCCAGATCTTTATCCTTCTTGTTGTACAACCAGGCTCACCAGACGATCGCCCCGCTTTAGGGATGGGGTTCTAAATTGAGAAACAGGGTAGCCCGCCGCACGCCTTCTTCGTTGCCAATGCTAGAAATTGTGAGCGATCGCAAATTGTCAAACAAGGGTTTGCCGGCCACTTCTACCAGCCGCAACCAGGGAAACGCTCTCTCAAAAATTTCCCGGCCCTCCCGCCAATCCAGATAAAGATAGCCGTCGTTCTCCTGCGGTAAAGCGGCGATCGCCCGTTGAAAGGCTGGGGTGGCCTCCAGAGACTCCCTTCCCCCTAGCGCTTGCTCCAGGGTTCCCAACGCCGTTGTAAACAGCCAGTAATTCCCTGCTGCTGCTCGCACTCCCTGCACCTGAGCCGAGAGCTGATAGGCATCGCTGGTCGCCGCCGTCGTGGTCACCAATTTTGTCCAGGCTGTGATGCGATCGTCTAACACGGGCAACCTACCCACACTCAACTGACCTTGGGCTGCCAAGTCGTCTAAGTGAGCAATGGCCACAGCAGCTTCCGGGGTATTTTGGGCAACAAATAGCCAATCTAAACGATGGAGCGCCGTATTTTTCACCAACGCCAGGGCATATTCCCCCCTAACCCAAGGGAAAATCTCCTCCCGCAACTTTAATCCCAGGGGTTTTTCCAGGCGGTTCAAGAACTGAGCCAGCAATTGCCCCAGGGGACTTTCCCCCGACAAACCCGTCTCAATTTCTGTCCACAGGTGCGCTAAATCTGCACCAGCCGCCGTAAAAATGCTGTCAGCGGGAACGTACTGCAAAGCCCCCACGGGTTCGCCGAGGGTCGGCAGTTGGGTTTTCGGCTCGCCAATGCCGATTAAGGCGGTTTCTGCGGCTAATCCCTGCTGTTTTAGGGATAGGGCTAGGGCCAGCAAGGGTTCCGCTTCTGAGGGCGCCACCGCGGGTTTGTTGACAATCCAGGCTGAAAGTGCAGGTAAATTAACGTAAGCCAGGGCAATTCTCGGATTAATAATGGTTTTAAGGGAATTCTGGTAAGCTTCGCTTGCTTCTAGGTTTAAACCAGGAGCTTGTACATTATTAATCGCCTCCCGCAATACCTTCGGCCCGTTGGCAAACAACACCATGTCTCCCGCGATCGCACAGGCGACAATGCCAGAAGCCGGGGCCGTGCGGTAAATTAACTTAACGCCGTCGTAGGTGTCATAGGCTAAATCTGCACCGAAAATGGTGGGAGCAAAGGCTCCTTGCAGGAATTCCTTGGCTAATTGGGGGTCTTTTGCTTGAACTGCCAGTAAATAGCCTGGTTGCGCCCCATTGCCTGGGTTGCGATCGTAGTCGAGGGACGTAACGGCCAAGGTAATTTCCTCGCCCAGCCAGGGTTGGATGTCGCGAGCATAGTCAAAGCCGCTGCCGGTCAGTAAACTCTCCCGCAATCCCTGAAACTCCCGCCCGGTTAGCCGACGCCGCCCCGGAGAAGATGCTAATTTGGCAAATCCCTCTAGGCGATCGGGATTGACCAGCAGGGACACCATCGCGGGAGCCTGACGGGAGACAAACATTGCTGCCCTCGGCGCGGCCTCAATGCCTCCTGAAGCCAATTTCAGGGGACTTTGTTGAATAATCTGGTTAAAACTCACGACTGCCAGGAGCAGCACTAGGGCGATCGCCGTTCCCAAAACCGTAAAAAAGGAGCGCAGCTTCATCTGTCCCAAGAAAGACAACGTAAAATAATGGCTAGGCAACCCCTACTGGGCCAGGATTGCAATACCAACCTATCACGTCCTCTGCCTTCTCTTTCAGACCCATGAGCGCTATTCCCCAAATTAGTCCCAGCGATCTAGCCGATCGCCTAGGCACCAGCGATTCTCCGTTGCAGTTAATCGATGTCCGCGAGCCAGAAGAAGTGGCCATTGTCAGCTTGCCGGGATTTACGGTGCTGCCCTTGAGTCAGTTTGAGCAGTGGTCTGGGCAAATTTCCCAGCGCTTCGACCCCCAAGTCGAAACCCTCGTTCTCTGTCACCACGGCGTGCGATCGGGCCAGATGTGCCACTGGCTGCAAACCCAGGGCTTTAGCAACGTGAAAAATATTGCCGGTGGTATCGACGCTTACGCCATTGCGATCGCCCCTTCCCTGCGTCGCTACTAAGCCGATTAATCCAGGTGTAGCCCTTTCCCGCGCAGCGCTCTCCCGCGCTGTCTTCTCATTTTTCGCCCCTGGCTCGATTCTTTAGCAAATTTTAAGCGAGTTTCCCCTCCATTCAATTTTAACCGGAGGAAGAAAGCTATACTAACAACAAAAATGGGACTAACTCCCTTGCTTATTTCGGTTGTTGTCTCGCCGTTTTAACCCCGATGGCTCCTAAACTGAAGCTCAGCGATCGCCAGCAGCATGTTCTGTGGGCCACAATTCGTCACTATATTGCCACGGCCGAACCGGTTGGCTCGAAGACGCTGGTGCAGGAATATGGACTTAGCGTTAGTTCGGCGACGATTCGCAATATTTTAGGGCATTTAGAGAGGACGGGGCTGTTGTATCAACCCCATACTTCTGCGGGTCGGATTCCCTCGGACTCTGGCTATCGCCTGTACGTGGATGAGTTGATCGCGCCTAACCAACAGGTGGGCAAACAGGTGGAGCAGACCCTGGGTCAGGAGTTGCGATGGGATTGGAGCTTTGAAGCGCTGGTACAGCGAGCAGCCCAGATTTTGGCAGCTTTAAGTGGTTATATTGCCTTAATCGCCCTGCCCCAAACCGCTAATAATCGCCTCCGCCACCTCCAACTGGTTGCGGTCGCCTCCGGCCAAGTAATGGTGATTGTGGTGAGCGACGGCTACCAAACCCAATCGATGTTGCTCAATTCCGCGATCGCCACCGAAGATCCAGAGCAGGTAGAGGGGGAGTTGCAGATTCTCTCGAATTTTCTGAGCAGCAAACTGCGGGGACGGTCTTTGTCGGAGCTGGCAACCTTGGATTGGGGAGAGTTAGACCGGGAGTTCGCCCGTTATGCCGATTTTCTCAAAGGATTGCTCCAGGAACTCAGCCAGCGGTCTCAATTTACCAGCACCACCCCCATTGTAATTCGTGGAGTTTCCGAGGTACTGCGTCAGCCGGAATTTTCCCAGCTCGAACAGGTGCAGATGTTGCTGCATTTGTTGGAGGAAGAACAAGATCAGCTTTGTCCCTTAATTTTAGGATCGTCGCCGGAACAGCCCGCTAAGCGCGTAAGAATTCGCATCGGCTCGGAAAATCCCCTGGAACCCATGCGCTCCTGCGCTCTGGTCTCCTGTGTCTACCGCCAAGGTGAGATTCCCGTGGGGAGTGTGGGCATGATCGGCCCGACTCGGATGCTCTACGAAAATGCGATCGCCCTGGTGGAATCGGCAGCAGATTATCTCTCAGAAGCCCTGAGTTCTTAGGCTTTGAGAGGGGAAATTGTCAGAAGTTAGTGGTAGGGTAGAAAATGCAGGCTAAACAACGCTATTACACGCCAGCAGAATATTTAGCGCAGGAAGAAGTTGCACGGTTTCGCAGTGAGTATCGGGATGGAGAAATTCTGCCGATGACGGGCGGCTCGATTGACCATAATCAAATTGCGGGCAATGTCTATGCTTTTTTAAAATTTAGGCTGCGCCAAACTGATTTTAAACCCTATATTGGAGATCTACGTCTATGGATTCCTCAATATCGCCAGTATACTTATCCAGATGTATTTCTAATCCAGGGCCAACCCATTTTTCAAGAGCGG
>JAAUTE010000088.1 GCA_012031815.1 Chloroflexaceae bacterium | reverse complement strand
TCCCCCCCGCGGCCCCAAGGTTAAGATCTCCTCCCCATTCAGAAAAATGGCGATCGCTTAGCAAACCCCTCATGCCACTGCTCAGCCGTGACCTGGAGGCCGTCAGGATTAAACCAGCCAATATCGCTAGCCTCAGACCCATAAATGGCCCGGCCCTGGAACCATTTGCGGCGGCGGAAGATAGGATGCTTGCGGCGGAAATCAATGAGCTGGCGCACAAAATCCATCAAGTTCGCATTCTCTTCCTGCAAATTCCAATCCAGCCAGGCCAGCTCATTATCCTGACAATAGGGATTGTTGTTACCCAGTTGGGTGCGGCCCAGTTCATCGCCGCTAACAATCATGGGCACACCCTGGGACAGAAACAGAGTCACCAAAAAATTGCGCCGCTGGCGGTTCCGCAAGCGTAAGACATCGGGAGCTTCCGTCTCGCCTTCCGCCCCACAATTCCAGGAACGGTTGTGGCTTTCCCCGTCCCGATTTCCCTCGCCATTAGCTTCGTTGTGTTTTTCGTTGTAGCTAACCAGATCGTTAAGGGTAAACCCATCGTGAGCCGTGACAAAATTAATGCTGGCACTGGGACGGCGGCCATTAAATTCATAGAGATCAGAACTGCCCGTAAAGCGGTAAGCAAATTCCGCCAAGCTGCCCTCAATCCCTCGCCAAAAGTCCCGCACAATATCCCGATAGCGACCGTTCCACTCCGACCACAACAGCGGAAATTTCCCCACCTGGTAACCGCCGTCAGCAATGTCCCAAGGTTCGGCAATGAGTTTAACATCAGACAAAATCGGGTCTTGGTGGATGATATCGAAAAAGGCCGCCAAACTATTGACCTCATACAATTCCCGCGCCAGGGCCGACGCCAGGTCAAAGCGGAACCCATCCACGTGCATCTCCGTAACCCAATAGCGCAGGCTATCCATGATTAGCTTTAGCACCTGGGGATTACTGACATTCAGGGAGTTACCGCACCCCGTAAAATCCATGTAGTAGCGGGCATCGCCATCCACCAAACGGTAGTAGGTTGCGTTATCAATGCCTCGCAGCGAGAGGGTCGGCCCCAGGTGATTGCCTTCCCCCGTGTGATTGTAGACCACATCCAGGATGACCTCAATGCCGCCCGCGTGCAGGGCCTTGACCAGGCGCTTGAATTCGCGAACCTGCTGCTCTGGGTTTTTGGTAGCGCTATAGCCGGCAAAGGGAGCCAGGAAGCAAATGGAATCGTAGCCCCAATAGTTTCGCAGTCCCTTGTCCATTAAATGACCGGGCTGGGAATGGAAAAAATGGATCGGCATCAGCTCTACTGCCGTCACGCCCAGGGATTGCAGGTAGGAAATGGCTGAGGGATGGGCCAGGCCCGCGTAGGTTCCGCGCAGGGGTTCGGGAATGTCCGGCTGTAGTTTGGTGAACCCTTTAACGTGCATTTCGTAGATGACGGTTTCATGCTCCGGCGTCCGTAAGGGTTGGTCGTCTCCCCACTCAAAGGCTGGATCGGTGACGATCGCCTTGGGGATCAGGTGAGCATCGTCGGTTTCGGAGCGGGCCAGGTCTTGTTCCGGGGCGTCAAAGGGATAGCCAAAGAGTTCTTCCCCGTATTGAATTTCCCCGTCTAGGGCTTTGGCGTAGGGATCGATTAGGAGTTTATGGGGGTTGAAGCGGTGGCCCTGTTCTGGGGCGAAGGGGCCGTGAACCCGATAGCCGTAGCGCTGGCCGGGGCCGATACCGGGAACGTAACCATGCCAAATATAATTTTGTACTTCGCTGAGGGCAACCCTGGTTTCCTGCCCATAGCTATCAAATAAACAAAGTTCTACTTTAGTCGCATTTTCGCTATAGAGCGCAAAATTAGTGCCTTTGCCATCCCAGGTTGCGCCGAGGGGATGAGGTTTGCCGGGCCAGACAGGAATATACATTTTAAAATCTTCAAACTTTGCCTAAAGGCCGACTGAGATGGAGATCAATCTAACATGGCTCTAATTTTTCACTTATCTAGCCTACGACATAGCTCCTTTGCCGGAAAGGTATAGGAAAACGCTCCCTAATTTTCTATTGAGTAGGGCGATCGCCAAAGCCTGTCTTCTGGGTTGAATCGGCGGGGAGTACAATGAAGGGCAGTGCTGGATGGCTTAAAGATGGCGACAGGAATCAATCGAGCGGGGCGGATTCGTCAAATTATCGAACAGCGCCGACCGTTGGCCAAGGCGATCGCAGCCGTTGCCCAAAATTTACGCAATCTAGAGGCGGCTCTGGAGCAGGTGGAAGAACAGCGTCTGCATTTGCTGTCTCGCTCCGATGATCCGGCGGTGATTGGCCCGTTGCGGGAGTTGGAGTTGCTGGGTTTGCAACGGGAAATTGCCACGGAAGTGGTGGCCTTGGGCAAGCTCAAAAGTCGCTTTGACCGGGATGTGCTGCAAATTGGGGTCATCGGCCGCGCCCGTCAAGGTAAAAGTCGCCTCCTGCAAAGTTTGAGTGGCCTCACCCCCGCCGAAATTCCCGACGGCGATCGCCAACACTGTACGGGGGTGCGCAGCACGATTCACCATTACGAAGGAATCCAGACCCACGGCCAGGTGTGGTTTCATACGGAACGCTCATTTTTGGAGGAAATAATTGCGCCCTACTATGAAAAATTACGCCTGGGAATGCGACCCGTTAGCTTAAGGGAATTTGCGAGCCAGCCTTTACCGACTTTGCCAGAAAGTTTGGCAGGCTATGCAGAACCGGGGGCTATGTATCAGCACCTCAAACGCTATCGCGACAACCTAGAAAAGTATCGCCATCTGTTGGGAACAACCTCACCCCTTCCCATTACCCAGGAACAAATTCGGGAATATGTAGCCCAAGATACCGCCGACGGACAGCGCGTTTTTTTTAATTACTTAGCCGTTCGCGAGGTGAAAATTGCCTGTCAGTTTCCCCAGCAAGGGGTGGGACAAATTGCCCTAGTGGACATGCCTGGTTTGGGGGATACGGGCATTGGGGATGAGGAACGGCTGGTGAAAACCTTGGGGCAAGAAGTGGATGCTGCGATCTTTGTGAGGATGCCGAAAGCCTCTGGAGATTATTGGGCAGATGTGGATGTCCGACTTTACGATATTGCCCGCGATGCCTTGACGGAGCTACCGCTAGAACGCTGGTCTTTTCTAGGGCTAAATCGCACGGATATGACTTCTCGCAATGGGGATAATTTTCACAACTGTCAGGATTTAGCTGATAGTCTCAGCGAGAAACATCTCAAGTTTGTCACTTGCAAAATCGTTAACTGTGCCAGTGAGGCCGAAACCAGCCACTTGCTGGACTCGATCTTAGATTACCTGGCAGCAAATATTACCAGCCTCGATCGCCACTATGCCCAATCTCGCCAAGACAGCCTGGGGCAATTAGGCGATCGCGTCAGGATTGAGCTGGAAAAAGCCGAGAAAATTTTAGGAATTGGCAGCAGAGGCGGTTGGTTCCCCCTGTTTGAGCAGCTATTTGAGCAATTGTGGGACGACCTGACCAATGGCTTGGAATCCTTATTGAAGCGCTTGCGGGAACAGCGCGACGATCGCGATGGGGAGTTTGAGCAGCAGGTGGAAGCGGCCCTGCAAACCTGCCAGAACGATCCGGGAATTCCCTCTCAAGGGGCAATTGAAACCCGGCGCAATCGCGTAGGAGGCTATCCTAATGCTTACTACGATTGTCTCAATGAAGTACGCGCCCACCTTTCCCAGCATTTTCTCCTGTTAGATAAGGGCTTAAAACAGGGATTGGATCGGGTGAAAACTCAGGTTGCTGAAGTCTTAATCGAGCGCGGGCGTCTGGGCGGGCTGACGGAGGTACGGGGAGCCAGGTTTCTCGCAGAAATTGCGGAGAGAATTCCAGAATCCCTGATTCCCAACCAGGAAAGCCGCTTGCGCTTGGGATTTGAGATTCTCTCTACCTTTGAGCTGTCCTATCGCGGCACTATTCAACACCGCATTCGCGATCGCTGGATGACTTAACCCCCGATGAAACCTCTTTGCAGTTGTCCAACAATCCCACAGCAGCAGAAGTACTTTCTTGCTTAAAAAGTTTGCATTCTGAAGCGGTTTATCGCTGTCGCACGGCCTTAGATGATTTGCTGGCCGAACCTAATCAAGCGGCCTTTGCCATTGTGGAAGAATTTCTCGATCGCATCTTGCGGGCGGAAGGGGTTAAAACCGAGTGGCGCATTTTTCTCGAATCGGTGCGTCACGAAATTTGGCCCCAGGAATTTGAGGCCTTGGGCGAGCGATCGCAACTGCGGCAACAATGGCTAGACTCAGTAGCAGCGGCGCTGGGTGCGAATCAACTAGAGCGCATGAAATTTTTGTAGTTGGAGATAGGAAAACCCCCGGATGCAAACACTTGAGATCGCAATGCTCGGCCCTAGAGGCGTGGGAAAACCACGTTACTAACGGCAATGTACGAGCAATTTGAAAGCAACATTGGTTTTACGGATCTGCAACTAACCCCCGATGATGAAAGCGCTGCTATCCTTCAAGATCGATTGGTAGAGCTGAAAAGTTTGCTGGATATCTTTGAAGCCAGGGGCAGGACGGGGGTTCAGGGAACGGAAGCTTTAGCCGGGCCAGAATCCTTGCGCTCCTTTAGTTTTGGCCTAGGGAAAAAGGGAGAAACGCCTTCTCTTACTCTTTGCTTTCGCGATTACCCTGGCAAATATCACGAAGCCGGAGCTTCCCCGGAGGAAAAAAAGTTTGTTAAGGAGTTGGTTCGCGATTCGGTGGCGGTGTTGATTGCCATCGATACGCCCGCCTTAATGGAAGATAAAAAAGGCATTCTCCATGAGAAAATCAACCGCCCGCAACAAATAAAAACCCTCTTCAATGCTGCTTACCAGGATTTAGAATCGCCCCGGTTAGTGATTCTAGCCCCGGTTAAATGTGAGAAATACCTGCAAAGTGAAGACATGACCAAAGAACTGGTGGAGCGTCTTAAAAAAGGCTACGAGAATTTGCTCAATCATTTTACCTCCGAGAAATTAACCCCCTGGATTGTCTGTGCGATCGCCCCGGTACAAACGGTGGGTAGTGTGGTATTCTCGCGGGTGGAATACGACGAACATCGGGAGCCGCATTTTTATTTTCGCAAGAAACGCCACGACGCCCAGTATAATCCTCAAGACAGCGAGCAACCCCTGCGCTATCTGCTACGTTTTCTCTTGAAACTTCATTTAGAATCCCGGAGCTGGCGCTATTTTAACTTTATTCGCGAGTGGCTAGGATTGGATAATCACTTGAGGAAAGCAGTGGATGAATTTGCCAGGGGCTGTAAGACGAGCGGCGGTTTTGTGGTGTTAAAAGGCGAGAAATGGCTCAATATTTAGCAGGAGAAAGCAATGGCGATCTATGTTCAAAGCTGCGGCGTTGCTAGAGACCAGGATTATCGTTGGTTGAAGCTACAGTCGTCCCACTTGCTGCCAGAAATTCCGCCCATCCTCAAGCGCCCAATTGTCGAAATTGAGTCTAAATATCTGAGAGTTGCGGATGCCATTGACAGTCAGTCTCCTTCTCTCGTTTTGGCGCGATCGCAAGGAGAATTACTCTTGTTAGTGACAGGATTAGAGGCAAGAAAGGAACGGACAGATTTTATGGGTCGTCGGGTTCGCAACTCCCTAGCCTGGATTTATCCCGATTCCCCCAGTGGTGATCGCATTTTGCGTGCCCTAACCGTTTTAGCCTTACAAAATCGTCTGGCTGTCCCCATTGATAGGGCGATTCATCCCGGTGGCGACTATGGGTTTACCGTTGACAGTCACGCCCTAGAAAAATTTTCGGAAACGGCCGATGTAGAAGCTGAAATCGAGAACAATTACAACAGCGAAACTCGTAACAAACTCGGCGGCGATCGCGAATTTTTGCGAGAGGAAATTGCCCTAGAATTGCAGGCTAACCCCTTGCCCAACAAACCCGGATTTTTAGTGATGATTACCAGCATTAAAACCGAGGCGGCACTGCGAGAAATGGGCGTTTGGCGGGGTTTATCGAGTCGCATTGAGTCCGAGCGATTGACCTCTGCTCTAGCCGTTGCGGAAACAGCTCCCCCCACCCAAAAAAAAAGATACTTATCGCAGCAGCAGTGGCAGTGGCCGTGCTTATCCCCCTACTCTTGCTGATTTTTTAAACGCTGGGGCGGAAAATTGGTTGGCTCCCACTGTCGCTCCAACGGAAGCGTTAGCAAATTTCTTTGCTTGGGCAAAAGAATTACCCCAAGGCGATGTTTTGAACTACTTCTCTCCCTGATTGTTAGCCTTCCCGACTCCCAAATGGGCGACCTCATTGCTATCCTCGATCTCACAAAAAAACAAGCTGAGTTGGAGCGATCGCCAAACAGAGACACCTTCAATCTGAACAGCTAGAGTTACTAAAACGGGCTGAAGATGGACTGGTACGGTATCAGGAAATGATCGAGAAAATTCGTGCTCTCAATCGAGGTTGTTAAGAATTAACCGGATTCTGGGATTAAGACTTCTCGTTTCAGATAGGGCTGCAAAACGTCGGGAATTTGAATTGTTCCCTCCGGCTGCTGATAATTTTCTAAAATCGCCGACATGGTACGACCGACAGCCAAGCCCGAACCGTTGAGGGTATGAACAAATTGAGTCCCTTTTTTGCCCGCTTCCTTAAAGCGAATACTGGCTCGCCGCGCCTGAAAATCCCAGCAATTAGAACAACTGGAAATTTCCCGATAAGTGCCTGAAGAGGGCAGCCACACTTCCAGGTCATAGCATTTCGCCGCACTAAATCCCAAATCTCCGGTACACAATTCCAAAACCCGGTAAGGCAGTTTTAAGGCTTGCAAAATCGCTTCCGCATCCCTAACCAAGGTTTCATGTTCTGCTTCCGAAGTCTCAGGATGAACAAGTTTGACTAACTCGACTTTATTAAACTGGTGCAGGCGAATTAACCCCCGCGTATCCTTCCCGTAACTTCCCGCCTCCCGACGAAAACAAGGGGTATAAGCACAGTGATAAATGGGCAGTTGGGACGCCTCTAAAACCTCTTCTCGATAAAGATTGGTGAGGGGAACTTCAGCCGTGGGTGTCAGCCAGAGATCGTCATCCTGGCAGCGAAAACTTTCTTCCGCAAATTTAGGCAACTGTCCCGTTCCCGTCAGAGTTTCGCTATTAATCAACAGCGGTGGCAAGACTTCTCCATAACCTGCTGCCGTTTGGCAATCCAGCATGAAACTAATCAGCGCCCTCTCCAGGGCCGCCCCTGCCCCCAGCAAACTGACAAACCGACTCCGCGCCACCTTCACCGATCGCTCAAAGTCTAGGATGCCCAATTTCTCGCCAATTTCCCAGTGGGGCAGGATATTGTCGTTTTTCGGCAGGTACTCATCGCCCCAGCGGCGCACTTCGACATTTTCCGTTTCGTTCTTACCATCCGGGGTGGAAAGTCGCGGCAAATTCGGTAAATTCAGCAGCAGCCCTTCGATTTCTGCCTTGTATTCTTTTTCTCTCGGTTCCAACTCGCTCAACTGGGTTTTAATCTGGTTTCCTTCTTCCTTAAGCACTAGAATTGCTGCTCCTTGCGGATCGCTGCCAGCCTTCATTTTTTGGCCGATCAGCTTGCCGATTTCGTTACTGCGGGCCTGCAATTGCGATCGCGTAGCCTCCAGTTCCCGCTGTTGGCGATCGCGAATCAAAATAGGTTCCAAATCGTAGTCGCCGCTGCGACGATTAAGCTGGGCTTGAACAGCCTGGGGATTTTCTCGAATCTGCTTGAGGTCTAACACCGATCGCTCCGCTCCATCTCTAGTCTGTAAGAATAGCGCCTTTTGCCCCCTTCACGCCGCAACGCACTATTGAAATCACCTTCGACCGCAACCGGATGACAAGGGTTAGGGAATCCCCGCGCTAACGCAAGCGGCCCGATCGCAAAATACTCACAATCAGCCACAGCCCCAGAAAACTAGCCGCGCCAAACAAAACCGTGCTGACCAAGGATAACTGCTGGCTGGAGGAGCTGGTGGTGATCATTGCCGCTCCCATGATCAAAGAACCCACCAAAATACTGAACGACAGGCGATTGGCAGAATCATCAACGCTGCGGCGCAAGGGTTCAATATCGCGCAGGCGCACGTTCCACTGCAAGGTTTCCGAGGTTAGTCGATCCAGCAGCAACTCCACCTGACGGGGCGTTTGCAGAGATAGGGATTTCACATCCAGCGCTGTGCGCAAAAACGTCTGCCAGGGGGAATCGCCGATCAGTTGGCGGCGGAACAAATCCCCCATCAAGGGCTTAATTTCGTCCAGCAGGTTCACCTCTGGGTTAAATTTGCGGGCTAACCCCTCCAGATTGGCTAAACTCTTGGCGTACAAGCCCATATTGCGGGGCAGCTTGATGTTATTGTTGCGGGAGATTTGCAGCACTTCATAGAAAACCTGACTGAAGTTAATCTTGGCCAGGCTCATGTTATGGTATTTCCGCAACATGCGATCGTAGTCGTTCACCAGACGCATGAAGTTGGGAGGCTGGCCCGCTTCCGCTAACTCCAGGGTCATCTGGGCGCAGCGAGAGGCGTCAATATCCACGATCGCCAACAGCATTTCCGTGAGCAAGCGCTGGGTGCGGGGGTCAAGTCGCCCAATCATACCGCAGTCAATTAAGGCGACCCGCCCATCTTGGAGGAGATAGACGTTGCCCGGATGGGGATCGGCGTGGAAAAACCCGTCTACATAAAGCTGCTGAATAAAGGCCCGGAATAACAGGGTCGTAATTTGTCGGCGGCGCTCATCGGGAGAAACGGTCACCGCTTTGCCATTGTCCGGTTTAGGAAGGGCGATCGCCGTGAGTTCGGCATCCAGAATCGGTTTGCCATCCAGCCACTCCAGTACCAGCAACCTGCTGGTGGTCAGCTCCCAGTACACCTTGGGAACTAAGAGCTGTTGGGGATCGAACCAGCGAGTATTAGACAGATTGCGCCGCAGTTGGTCGGTGTAGTCCGCTTCCTGGTGGAAATCTAGCTCGGCTTTAACGGCGGTGGTAAATTCCTCGGCTAGGGCGACAATCTCGTAGTTTTGTCCAAAATCGGTAAAGGCAACCAGTTCCGCAATGGCTTTAAACAGGGCAATATCTTGATCGACAATTTGGGCAATACCGGGCCGCTGAACTTTGAGGGCGACTTCCTGACCCTCTCGCAGGGTGGCTCGGTGAACCTGGGCGATGGAGCCAGCGGCTACGGGTTCGGTATTGATGGCAGCAAACACCTCCTCCAGGGGTTTTTGCAATTCTTGGCGCAACACCACCTCAATGGCCGTCCAATCCACGGGCGGAACGTTGGCCTGGAGGGCGGTCAGGGATTCGACGTAGTCCGGGGAGAGTAGATCAGGCCGGGTGCTGAGCAGTTGCCCGAATTTGACATAAAACGGCCCTAATTCTACGAGGATCTTGCGGAGGACGGCTGGAGGAGGCAGGGTTGGCTGGCCCCCCTGGCCGCGGGTGAGGACGCCCCGCATGTAATCCCAGCCATTACTAAGGGCGATTTCCAGGATTTCTCGCTGGCGGGCACTGGTTTGGGTGAGTGAGAACATGGAGGATTTAAGTCTAGATGGATCGGCGTCGTGTCAAGAAAACTTGCCTAACACCAGGATTTGTGGAAACTACCTTCTAGGCTAGAGAAATTTTTGTAAATAGGAATCGCTCTGGAGAGATTTTAGGATTTGCTTGATCTCTTGAGTGCGGTCTTTTTTGACCACCAACGTCGCATTGCGATCGCGAACGATGACCACATCTTCGAGGCCGATGGTAACGACAATTTCGTCGGGGTCGCTGGCGTAAACGATGGCCCCTTGAGTGTCGCGGCCCACGTGGTTGGCCAGTTCGGTGTTGGTGGCGTCGCCGCGCAGGAGCCGTTCAATGGCGTTCCAGTCCCCCAGGTCATCCCAGCCGAAGTTGGCAGGCAGCACGTAAGCCAGTTGGGTTTTTTCCATCAAGGCGTAGTCGATGCTGATTTTGGGCAGTTGGGAGTAGGCGTCCTTTCCCTGTTTCTGAAGCAGGGAGATAATATCGGGCACGTGGGCTTGCAATTCCTCCAGAACTACCCCGGCTTGGAAGATAAACATGCCGCTGTTCCAGGTGAAGTTGCCGCTGTCAATAAAGGTTTGGGCCGTGGCGGCGTCGGGTTTTCCCGGAAGCAACTGACTGGGTACACCGGGAGTCCGAGGTAATCCCCAAAGCGATCGCCTTGTTCAATGTAGCCGTAGCCGGTGGCGGGGTAATCAGGTTTGATGCCGAGGGTAACGATAGCGGCTTGGGAGGTGGCCAGTTGGGTGGCGGCGCGGAGGGTGTTGAGGTAAGCGTTTTGGTCGCCAATCCAGTGATCGGCGGGGAAAAAGCCCAGGATTGCTTCTGTGCCGTAACGGTTAGCGGCTTCCAGGGTGGCCCAGGCAACGGCGGGGGCGGTATCGCGGCCTTCCGGTTCTACGAGCAAATTGGCTTCGGGAAGCTGGGGGAGTTGTTCGCGCACGCCATCGGCAACCAGAGCCGAAGTAATTACCCAAAGTTGCTCCCAGCCGCCGGAGATTTCTAGTAAACGCTCAGCCGTCGCTTGCAGTAAACTTTTGCCGCTGCCGTCAAGACAGAGAAATTGCTTGGGTCGTTCGCGGCGACTGAGGGGCCAGAACCGTTCGCCTTTACCGCCTGCCAGGATGATAGGAATCAGTGGTCTCTCCATAGGTTTGCCCCCGATAAAGTTTTGTTTAGCACTTATCTTATCTTTGCTGGGGCGTTCAGCAATACTGGGATTCGGGCTTTCCTGGAACGCTGAGGGAACAGGGACTTTACCTTAGTGGTTTGAGAGGCGCTATGCGTAGGAGTCGTTGAAGCCCAGAGGATCTCCGTTAACCCTGGCATTAATCAGACCTTCACTACCGTTATAGTAACGCCACTTCAATAGCATCAAATCGGGACATTATAAACTTGTAGTTTTAGGAAAAGGGAACTTGTTAATCCTGGTTTTAGGCGATCGCCCTTGAATCCAGAACTGATAGACTGTATGCGTAGTAGTTAAGACCCAAATTGATTATGAAAGTAAGTGTGCGGGAGGCTGCTGAGGCTGCACTAAACTATCTTTTATCTGTGAACAATCTAGTTGGCAATACTACTGAGATAAGGAATGCTCGACTTGAAGAAACAGAGCTATCAGAAGATGATAAATTTTGGTTTATTACGCTGGGCTTTGAGGATCAAAACGGTGAATATTCTTCCTTAACGATTCCATCTAAAAGGCGTCAGTACCGAATCTTTAAAATTGATACCGAAACGGGCATAGTTAAATTCATGAAAATTAGGACTCCTTAAGATCATGACGTTAAGCTAGCAATTTCTTTTTTGCGATCCACTCTTTCCAGATAGCAACCAGGTTTCTCACGGTTTCGTCCCAACTGTATTGCTCCATCGATTCCCGGCCCTTTTCACCCATCTGTTGCCGTAGCTTTGGATTCTCGATCAGCTTGGTTAATTTAGCCAGAAAATCTTGGCGATCGCCGGGAGTGAACAAAAACCCATTTTCCCCGTCTTCAATATTTTGCATGACGCCGCCTGCACGGGGAGCGAGAACCGGAATTCCCGATGCTAGTGCTTCTAAAACCGTCAATCCCCGTGTTTCCATCTCTGAGGCTGTGATATGAAGATCACAGTTCGCCATTAAAGCGGGAACGTCCTGGAGCTGCACCCGCCCCAACACATAAACATGGGGCGTTAATTGACCCAAGCGAGCGGCAATTTCTTCCTTCATTTGACCGTCACCCGCCACAAATATGGCAATCTTTGCTAAAATCTCCGGCGCTAACTGCTCAAAGGCTTCTAAGGTAAACTCCCATCCCTTATCCGGCGTCAGCCGTCCTAGAAAATTAATTTAATTTGCGATCGCAAGACACTGATATTCTTTTGTAAAGAAATCCTCTCGGCGCAAACCGGGACTAAACTGAGCCGCATCAAAGCCTAATAATTTTTCATAGTGCGTATTTCTTATGCCCAATTCCAGCAATTTCTGGTGAGTAATAGTACTGGCAACCAGGGTGGCATCATAGGAATTATAAACCCAAATAATTAGGCGCTTCAGCAGCGATCGCAAAACAGCAATCAAAATCGGCGGCAGCGGAAAAAAGTGTTCCAAATACTCTAGAAAATTCGTTCTAAAAAAACACAGGCAGGGAATTCCAGCTCGTCTCGCGTAGGCTAAACCCGGACGGCGCAAGAATCCAATAAACAATCGCTCCGGTTCGTCTACATGGATAAGATCCGGTTGAAATTGCCGCAGTTCTGCCCTCAAACGACCATAGCCCCAAAAACTGACATTGGTTTCAAAATCCACAAAAAAAGGCAAGCTCGGTAATTAACCACCGTCACCCCCGGCAAAATATTTCCTGAATAATCCTGCCAGTTAGGATACAGCTTGGCTAAAGAACGGTAGTCAGGACAAAAGAGCTTGACTTCATGACCCAACTCACTTAATTTTTGTAGGCGATGGTAGCCGCTAACCGTAACCCCATCAATAACCGGAAGAAACCCAGAAGTAATAATGGCAACTTTCATGCCGAGTGACATCAATATGAAGGATGTAACCTAGTCTATCAGCTCAGTGGCCAATACTAGTAATTTTTGCTTCAACTGCAATTTTGCCGTTGGCTCAATAGTCCAGGCAGATAATGGCTCAGCCGTCCGGTTTCTCCCTCAACCAGGTCAGGTCGGTTTGGCTAAGCAGATGGCTCCAATTCTCTCCATCGCCAGTGAGGCGATCGCAAAATTGTGTCATTGAATCACCGTCCGGTTGCCCTCGCCTCAAACACTACACTTAATTAGAGTTTCTTTAAATTTATTGGCCTAATTTCAATGGCTATCAAATCAAGTTTAAAAGATATTGCACGTTCCATAACGCCCTACCGTCAGGAAAAAACAAAGAGGGTAAGGGTGACGGCGGTTTAGGTATGAATGATTACACAGGGATTTATATAAGTTGCGATCGCACCCACTTCAAGCAACCAAGCCAGTTAAATTGATTAACTCGTTTTTGCTGGCTGCTGGACTAATTGGCTAGCAACGACAAGGGCGCGTTCTTTTTGCGGGTCAGCACCCTGGGCATAATCCACGGTGAAAGGAACTTCAATATCTGGCACGACGCCCACTCCTTCTAAGCGCTTGCCCTCATCTAAATAAACATCGGATACCGCCAAATACAGCAAACTGCCATCCTCCAAAATAAACGCCGTTCCTGCCACCACCGCCCCCGCTGTTTTTGACCCGACTACCGGGCCAAGTTTCAGGGTTTGAAAGCCATAGGCTAAAATTTCTTTGCCGCTGCGACTCCTCTCATTGACTAGCAGCACCACGGGCTTATCCCAAGTCGAGGCTGTGGTGCGGCGATCGCCATCCCGCCTAACACTGGTTACCCGCAATCCTTCACCAAAAATATTTAAATAATTGGGCCAGGCTCCGCCCCAACCATCGCGCAAATCCAACACCAAAGCATCTGCATTCTTCAGCTCGCCAAACAATAATGTCTCTTCCAGTTTTTCTTGATATTGGTCGCCTGCATAAGACCAGATGTGAATGTAGCCAATCTTTGCGCCTCCCCTGTCCATCACCTGAATGCTGTCCTCCATCGCCTCCAGAAACATGGTTGTGCCATTATATTCCTGGGGAACCACCGCAATCTCCTCCTGACTGGCCGGAGCGGGCGATCGCTGAATCAATAGTTTCACCGGCTCATTCACTTTCCCCACAAAAGAGCCAATGGGTTCAAAGGATTTACCATCGGCACTTAAAAATGCGATCGCCAACCAATAGCCCCGCTTTAGCCCCAGGAGAACCATCGAGGATGGCACTAATAAAGGTTTGGCCTTGATGCTGGAGGGTAAAAATACCAATGCCTGTATAGGTTGGCTGGCCCGATGGCAAAATCTGCTTAACTTTTTCCTGGAGGCGATCGTTTCTCGGGAGAAAAATCCCCAAGAGTTGATAGTATGCCGGTTCTTGCGGCGTGAAAAATTGCGTATGAGAAACCTGCAATTCCCGGAGCATTTGATTAATTACGGCGGCTTCTTCCCCCGGTGATTGGCTGCGATCGGCTAAGGGCTGATATTTTTCTCGCATGGCCGGCCAGTCCACTTGATTAAAGTTGGGGTCAAAAAAATTCG